>JALOAB010000129.1 GCA_023229045.1 Fidelibacterota bacterium | reverse complement strand
ATATTCATTAAACAGCTCACCATACAAACGGTCGAGGTTCTGATCTATAATGACAATAACACGCCGTCCTTCAATTAACGGAAACACTTCCCGGATTGAATCGCAGGTGGAAACGATCGAAGTTGTGTCCGCAGTTTTAATTTGAATGATCGGCATCGGTCTGACTATTTAAAGTTTGCATGAAATTCTTAAGACTCATTACTTCGTGCATCAATTTTTTAAATTGCTCGGGATTTAACTGCTGATCACGATCGCTGAGAGCGGTCTCCGGCTTATAATGCACTTCGATGATTAAGCCATCTACGCCGGCCGCCACGGCGGCTAATGACATCGGCTTAATCAAGCCCAATCGACCGGTGGCATGCGACGGATCTACGATAACCGGCAGATGGGTCACCTCCCGGATCGACGGGACTATGCTTAGGTCGAGGGTGTTGCGGGTGTAGGTTTCGAAGGTACGGATGCCGCGTTCACACAAAATCACATTTGGATTGCCTTCGGAAAGAATGTACTCGGCGCAATTTAGCCATTCCTTCAGGGTTGAGTACATACCGCGCTTCAGTAAAACCGGCTTGGAACTCTTACCCACCTCTTTAAGAAGCGCAAAATTCTGCATGTTACGCGCACCGATCTGAAGAATATCGACATACTCGCAAATCCAGGTGACATCGCGCGAGTCGATTACTTCGGTGACAATTGGCAAGTTGTATTTCTTTTTGGCTTTTTCCAGCAACTTCAAAGCTTTTAATCCCAGACCCTGAAAATCGTAGGGCGAAGTGCGTGGTTTGAAAGCGCCGCCCCGTAACATATTAGCGCCAGCGGCTTTGACCGCTTCGGCGGTCTGCATCAATTGCTCCTCCGATTCGACGGCACACGGACCGGCGATGACGACGAAATCCTGTCCAAGCGTCACATCGCCAACCTTGATTGTGGTCTTATTTACATGATTCTGCATGGAGGTCAGTTTAAGATTCTCAAGAGCACTACTCATTTATTTCTCCTTTTCAAGTCATTCTATAACTAAAAACCCCTTCTTATTGGAAGGGGTTTTTTGATAAATATATTTAAAAGTACGCCTACCCCTTCCGGTACGATCCTTTAAAGTAAAAATAGTAAAAAAAGTAACTATTATTAATCATATCAGTATTTACCTAAAAACCGCAGTATGTTAATATATAAAAATCGATTATTCAATAATTTTTTTAAGAGATCAGTGATAAAAAGTAGTTTTCCTAATAATAACGTTCAAAATCTTAACGTTCTGAGCGACCACTTATCGATTTGATATTTGAAAAAACCTATGATAATTCAAAACTTTATTCAGGAGTTGAAATGTCCTGAACAAGGAATCGAAAGGTTGGAATGGAAAAAAGAACCAGACAGATAAACCCGGGCAAGAAGGAATTGCCCTCAACTGACATTAATCGTTATGTTGCATCAAATGCATAGAATATTAAGCCTGGGGCTGTTACTCGGATTGTTGGCATTTTCAATCTGCGACCAGGGATTTACCGATCCCGATCAGTATGATATTTACTACAATTCTGACATTGAGGACGTGCCGGCTAATTACAAAGCGCCAGCCAAAGCCGACCAGCGGGCTTGTAAAATTCTATTTTTGGGCAACAGTCTGACCTACTTTAATGCTCAGCCCTCGATCCTTAAAATGCTGGCGGATAAGGGTAAAAAGCGGGTGTTTATTGATCAGTACTGCAAACCGGGCGCCCAGATGGATTATCACCGCTGGAGTAAGTATAGTCGCCTCAAGATCAGGGAACAGGCCTGGGATTTTGTCATTTTACAGGAAGCTATTGCCGAGATTATTTCCGCCGAGAGTCAGGATCTCGTCTTGCCGTTTATGGAAACTCTAAAGAGTCTTATCTATGCGAATAATCCGAATACCAGGATTTTTTATTTTATGCCTTATGCAAATAAAAATGGCTACGATTACAGCTTTATGCACATTTCTTACCAGGAACATCAGCTTAATATCAATGTTGGCACAAAAATATATGCTGAACGAGCCGATCTGATGATCGCACCACTCGGTCGAGCCTGGGCTTATGTCCGCGCCGAGCGATCCGACCTCGAACTTTATCATGCCGACGGACAGCATCCGTCTTATGCCGGTTCCTATTTGGGAGCGGCAGTTTATTATGCCGCGATCTTTCAGCAGTCTGCCGATACTCTGAATTATAAAGGCATGACCGATAGCGCGGCGGCGGCATATCTGCGCCAGGTCGCCAGCCGAACGGTGCTCGACAGTCTGAATGTCTGGCGGATTCCAGCGCTGGACGATCCGGAAGAATGGGATATCCTGCCTTATGACGATTTACTGGATTAAGTTCCCTCAGTGTAAAAAAAAGAAGCCCTCCTTTGCGGGAGGGCCTCCTGTTATTATTTTTACCAGACAATTTATTTCATGAAGACCATTTTACGAGTCTGCGTGAAGTCACCAGCCTGGATTTTATAGATATAAACACCGGTACTGATCAACTGACCACGTTGGTCGAGACCATCCCAGATGATCGACTTGTACCCGGCATCTTCTACAGTATTGACAAGAGTGCGAACCTCTTTGCCAAGCATATTGTAGATAGTCAGTCGAACTTTGCTTCTTTCCGGCAAAGCATAACGGATCGTCGTCGATGGATTGAACGGATTCGGGAAGTTCTGTGACAATTCGAACTTTTCCGGCAGAGCAACTTGACCCGCGATACCAACGATGTTGGAGACCTCTACCTCCTGAGTAGTAGCCGCTGAGGCGTTGCCGTTATCCTTGACGGTCAATATTACAGTGTAGGTGTTGACCGCCTTGTAAATATGAACCGGATTCTGGTCGGCACTGGTTTCGCCATCACCAAAGTCCCAGAGCCATTCGACAATAGCGCCTTCAGAATCGCGCGCATCGGTGGATTGATCGGTGAAGGTGACTGTGTTGTTGGTCTTGGCAACCGCGAAACTGGCAGTCGGCGGATCGTTCACCGGCACAACCACAACGGTGACTTTTAGCGAATCGACCGGCTTATCCGTATGACCGACATAAAGCATGACACTTTCCTGTCCCCAGGCGTCTGGCGTTTTAGTCGATATCGTCAGACGACGATTGACCTTGTCGGCATCGATCTTGACTAAAGTGCCCTTGGTCTTACCCCAGACGTACAGTTCCTTATCCACTCCGCCGACACCGGGAACGAGCCGCATTGTATTGAGAACCAATGTCGTATCTTCCAGGAAGGTATATTCCTGCTGAGTGCCGGTTACGAAGTGCGGCTTGTTGGCGATCCGGATTGTGACTTTTCCATTGTCAGTATCAAAACCGTCACTTATTTGATATTCAAATGAATCGAATCCGTCGTAATTAAGCGGTGCGACATACGAATAATACATCGGATTGTCGTGCTCATCATCGCCATCTTTAATCAAACTGGTCTGTTTGAATGCTCCATAAATTGGATCGGTCGTGTTCCAGATGAATATCTCATCCTGATCCTCGTCATAGTCGTTAGCCATGGCGTCGGCAATGACTATCCAGGCGTTGACCGTATCGCCCGCCAATACGTTCAAAGTATCATCAATGGCAACCGGTTTATGGTTGAGAACGCTGAAGGCGCTCCATTGTTGAGCCTGCCCTTCATCCCACCATTCATAATTATCCAGATAATATTCATACCAGAATTCCGTTCCCATGACGTAATCACCGGGCATGAGGTGTTGCATGTTAATATGCTGTTTGATCGGTAGGGTCTCGCCGGCTTTGATTGTACCATAAAGTGGACTGACGTAAACATTTCTGTATTTGGTACTGAGCGAAACATTATCAACCAGAATGCCACCGTCGCCAACAGACCCATCTGTCCAGGCGCCGAAACAAAAGATTAATTTGTTATAAGTCAGCCAGTTGGTCAGATTGCTCAAATTAAAGGATATAGAGTGTAACTCACCATCATTGATGAAATCACGCCATTCGGTCGAAGCTATCCACATCCAGTAAATATCCAATGGATCTTCAGTCACCACAATTCCGACATAGAGGTCAAAGTAATCATAATCTTCTTCGACATAACAGGCATAATCGAACTCCAGGGAAATACTCTCGGAATCCGGAATTGCGCTTACGTCAATCATTGGTGAGTTGGCATATGTTTCAGAGTTGGCATAATATTGCCAGTCAGTAGGATCGCCGAAGTAGAGAGCATTGCCATTAAAACCAACTTGTTCGATATGTTCGATATGCCATGCGTCGCCGAGACCAAAACTCCAGTCTTCGATAGTCCAGCCGGTTGGCATTTCCAGACTGGCTTCGAAATTCTCCGCCAGCAAGGGACCAGCCGTGCCAACTGTTTCCGGACGGAAGATTTTCGAGGTCAAAGCCGTCTTAACGGATTGAACTGGCTGAGTAGCGTTTTTTGCTATTTTTTGGGTGTTGGCATAGCGCTCGGCGACCTTCTTGATTCTCTCAGAAGGTTTGACCCGTACACCGTCTTTTTTGGCGGATGATTTATCTGCACTGTTAAGTTTGGCTTCCGCCACAGCATCTCCGAATAATAAGAATTCAGGTCTATCTTCCTCATCATAATAGTTGTTCTGAATGTACCACTCACTCGAAAACTCAACATCCACGACACCATCGTTGATCAGGTTAAAATTAGAATTGGCGGTTTGACTGCGATAGAAACTGCCTAGCTCGCTTTCAACCGGATTGACGGAAAGGTGACCGATGACACTATTAAAGTGGACCAGATTGAGCCCCAGCCAATTGTATAAGGCATTAGATTCGACATAATTGACAAGTATATATTCACCTAAATCCAGCAGATCGGTTCGGATCGTGCTGGTAACAGATACCTGACCTGCTGGAGCGATAGTGCCCTGGTAATTACTGGCGAAATAAGGGGCGTCCATAAGACCGATTTCGACATTATCAAAAAGAGCTCCAAAACCCTCGACATATGAATAGTCAGTGTTAAGGATGAACCAAAATTCGACATTCTGCATCCCGACCAGTTCGGAAATGTCAGCATAAGCTCGATATTGATAACCGTCAGACCACAGTTCATATTCCGTCTCAAGAATCGTGCCCCAGCGTTCGCCGTCAACGATTACGTTAACGTAAAAGTAATCACAACCCAATTCCAGGAGAGCGGCATAATCGAAGGCTAAGTAGGCGGGAACTTTCCCGTCGGCGGTCGGAGTGAAATCGAACAACGGGCTGGCGGCGACTGCAATGGTGTTGTTTTTATATCCATTATCAAAATCGCCAGCCAGAAATACAAAGTCCTTGGTCTCCGTCTCGGAAATATCGAACAGACGCCAGGTTTCATTGGCGCCTTCATCACTGCCATAAGCCATCAATGTCCAGTTCGCCATCGTAGCGCTGGAATCGTTGAGACTATCGGCCCAGAGAATATATGGATCGGTTCCACTTTCGACTGCCTGGCTAAAATCGAGGGTAATCTTACTGCGATCTAGGTCTTTCAAAGCAGGTGCGATTTTATCGAAATCAGCTTGAATCATCTCGCTTTTATTCTTAGGCGTCTTGTTTAATAGTGCCGTCTTAGGCTTAAATGTATTTAGATTTTCCGGGCTAAAAATTGGTTCATCAACCGGCCCTAATAAATATTGAAATAGATGATATTCCAATTCGGCTTCACCGGTATTAGCTATCGTGAAAGTGGAAGTGAGCGTATCACCATAGTGAACCACTCCCATTTCGTCGATCTCCGGTTCGACTGCCATTTCGGAATAACCCTGTTCAATACCGACCAACGGAATTGCGACATCTCCAGCGCTGGTGGTAAGCGTCAGCGTGGCGTTGTAAGGCGAGTCGACCATCGAGTCGGATACGAATTGAACGGGTAAACCGAAAGCTCCACCAGCTACCACGGAAATCGGGAAAGTGATCGCCGGCAGGCTGAAGTAGCTAGCCTGCGCTCCGCTAATGGCGGCGGCTGTCACGTTGACCGCGCTGGCGGTTGCATTCACGAAACCTACAGTATTGACACCATAATCGTCGGCAAAGTTTTTCTGGATGTGAGCCGGATTTGCACTGACTGGATAATTGGTCAGGGTTGCAGTCGGATCAACCGCGGCAAAAGCATTGAGCCGTCCTTCCGTTTGCCACAAGTCATTATAATTGCTCAAACGATCAGCCGTTGCCATAACCCGCGCAATCAGCGCGTGGGCATCGTCTTGCGGAAATACACTTTTAGCCAGGGCGATAACGCCCGTGACATGTGGCGCGGCCATGGATGTTCCACTCATAAGATCATATTCATTATAGGGCAAAGTTGAAGCGATATCGATTCCGGGCGCACCGATGTCAACTGTCGCCAGACCGTAATTAGAAAAATCTGATCTCATCTCGAAATAATCGGTCGCGCCGACATTGATAATATTTGGCGATTGGATCAGACGCGGATAAGCATAATA
>JALOAB010000128.1 GCA_023229045.1 Fidelibacterota bacterium | reverse complement strand
TTGGGTGTGGAGACGGTTTTAAGATAGTAAGGATGTTCACCCTGCATGCCTTTCACAAAGGCAACTCCCATCCGCGACAGGAGATAGGGATCTTCACTATAGGATTCTTCATTCCGCCCCCAGCGTGGATCACGAGCTATATTTATCGTGGGGCTCCAGTATGTCAATCCTTTGCCATAAGCGACATGGTAAGCGCGGGCTTCATCCGAGATGGCTGAAGCTACCTGCTGAACAAGATCAGGGTCCCACGAAGCGCCCATCGCCACCGCCTGCGGGAAAGAAGTCGCGCCGCTGGCAAGCACTCCATGTAAAGCTTCACTCCAATAATTATAATGCGCGACTCCCAGGCGCGGAATTGCATCTGCGTCATTGGTCAATTGACTGATCTTTTCTTCAATTGTCATTAGATTAATCAGATCAGCCAGCCTTTCTTTATATGAATTAGGTTTATAGACGTTGATTATAACCGAACTGTTAACCGGCTCTTTACCTTTCTCTGTACCAGAAAGAATCAACAGATAATAACCGGGACGCGGAAATGTAACTGTAGTAACTGGATTTCCGGCATCCTTGAAAACGACTTCCCTATTTTGAGGACAGGTCCATTCCACTTTTATTTTTTTCGGGGAAACATTCCCTTGCAGTTGGGTCGAGTGAGTCTTTTCCCAATCGATTATTTGGTGGTTTCCGGCATTAATTACAGCAGTTTGAGGATATAAAAGAGTTGAGATTAAAAGAAGTGCGACTGCTGTTGTGACGATTGATCTGTAAGGTCTTCGATTCATGTTGCTCTCCAATAATTTTTTCATTAGTTCATCTTATCCTAAGCATACATATCTCACACTATTTCTTTGAGAGAATATATCTACCTCCTGGTTTAGTTCCAATATCATAAACGAAAGTTTCTTTTAATTCAATCCCTTGCAATCTTGCCTGATTAGCAATCATAGGTTTCCTGATGGCCGGGATTTGGTAAAAAGGATTTCGATTTTCACCTTTAGCAATCTCAAGACTTGCTCTACCTTCGGCTTTCAATTTTGAATAAGCGCGAATCCGGCAATTGCCACCTAAGTACGACTTGATAATTAACCTTGAGATTTCGCCGTTTTGCCATTCCATATTTTCTATTTCGAATCCACCCCGGGCGCGCAGACCTTTGACCCTTCCACTCTTCCAAACATCCGGTAATGCGGGAAGCACAAAGATTGCGCCGTCACCGCTCTGCAGAAGCATTTCCGTAACGCCAGCCGTAAAACCAAAATTACCATCAATCTGAAAAGGCGGGTGGGCATCAAAAAGATTGCGATAAGTGCCCCCTTTTTGTTTGCCATCGGGCTGGATAGAAGGTGATAACTGGTCGGTAATCAGCTTAAAAGCATGATTGCCGTCAAGCAGGTGGGCCCATAAATTGATTTTCCACCCCATTGACCAGCCGGTGGATTCATCGCCGCGTGCAACCAGGGATGTTTTTGCGGCAGAAAACAATTCCGGCGTCCGATAAGGCGATATTTGGTTTGAAGGAAACAGTCCGTACAAATGTGAGACATGGCGGTGCCTGTCGTCCGGATTATCCCAATCCTCAATCCATTCCTGCAACTGCCCCCATTGACCAACCTGCATCGGCGGCAAACGTTTCAACGTATCTTTCATTTTTCCGATCAATTCCCGATCGACGTTTAGAATTCGCGCGGCTTTGATGGTTTTGGTAAAGAGATCAAACAGCAATTGATTATCCATTGTCGTCCCGGCCGAAATGGAATATTCCGGATGACATGCGGGAGAGTTCTCCGGAGAGACGGAAGGACAGACAACCAGCCAATCGCGTCCCGGATATTCAACTAAAAAACTCAGGTAGAACTCTACGGCGCTCTTCAGAATGGGGTAAACCGATTCAAGATATTTCTGATCACCGTTGTACTCATATTTTTCCCACAAATGCTGACAAAGCCAGGCGCCGCCCATCGGCCACATTCCCCAGTAGGCGCCGTCCACCGGGCCGTTGATCCGCCAAATATCCGTATTGTGATGTAGTACCCAACCGTCCGCGCTATACATAACTTCTGCAGTTTGCTTCCCGGTTTCGGAAAGTTCTTTTATCATCTGGATCAGCGGTTCGTTCATTTCACTCAGGTTGGCGGATTCGGACGGCCAATAATTCATCTCCGTATTGATATTGACCGTGTATTTACTATCCCAGGGTGGATAAAGCTGATTATTCCAGATTCCCTGCAGATTAACCGGCTGTCCGCCGGGTCGCGAGGCAGAAATCAGTAAATAGCGACCAAACTGAAAACATAATGCCGCCAACTGCGGATCGTTACCCTGCGCAAATTGTTCAATCCGGATATTGGTGGGATTTTTTACGGAATCGGTCACTCCCAGATCAAGGCTGACTCGCTTAAAATAGCGCTGATAATCGGCAATGTGATCTTTTAAGGCTTGTTCATAATTTTTCTTAAAAGCTTTTTGAAGATAGGTTTTGGCCCTTTCACCGGCATCGCCGCTGATATCATTATAATTCTTGAAATTCGAAGCAATTGAAATATAAAGGGTTGCGACATCGGCATTGTTGACGATAAGATTCTGATTGCCTGCTGAAACCGAGCCGCCTTCGGTTGCGACTTTAACTCGTACCTGAAATTTAACCGCACCTTTGATCGAATCGCAATCGCCGGTTATTCCCGCCATAATTAGTTTATCATTCCCTTCTGTGGAAATATCGACCGGGGCGGGATGATCCATCGAGGCCATAAAACTAATTTTGCCGGGTTTACTGGCTGTAATTCGAAGAACAATAATCTGGTCGGGAAATGAGGCAAAAACTTCACGTTGATATGTCACCCCATCAACATCATAACGGGTAAGAGTCACCGCCGTTTCAAGGTTCAGTTTCCGATAATAATTCGTAAAATTTTCATGTCCTTGAAATTCCAGGAAAAGACTGCCTGCCGTTTGATATGGCATGCCTTGCGAATTGCGGCTGATGAATTTGCGGTCGACCAGTTCCTGGGCTTCTTTATACTTACCGGCAAAAATCAACTGCCTGACCTGTGACAAAGCACTTCTAGCGTCGGGATTATCGTTCCGATGCGGCTGACCGGCCCAGATGGTATTTTCATTGAGCTGGATTTTTTCGCAGGCTGGATTTGCGAACACCATGGCGCCTAAACGACCATTACCAATCGGCAGTGCTTCGATCCATTGTCCGGCAGGTTGATCGTACCAAAGTTTCCATAAAGTATTGCTTTGGGCTGGTAAATTTTGGACTGAAATCAAGCTCAGCCAACAAAGAAATAATATTTTTTCCATTAATCTCTGAATAACAGTTGCGCGAATTCATAAAGACTACGGCGCCAGCTTTGCCACTCGTGAGCCGTATTCGGGGATACATAGAAATGAGCACTGATTCCAGCCTTTTTTAAGGCATCAGTGTTTTTTTGGGGATCACCGCCAAAGGGTCCGGCTGGCGGTCTATTCTTCATATTTTCGATTTCCCTGCTACCATAGCTAACGAATACGACTTTGATTTTTTCTTTGAACTCAGATACATTTTTGACATCATCCAGTCCGATGCTACCACCACTGAAAAGACCGATGTGGGAGAACGTGTTGAGGTTCTGTAAGGTGATCATTTTGGTTTCCACTGAACCCATCGAAAGTCCTGCCATGGCGCGATGGGATTGATCGGTAAGTGTGCGGAAATTGGCGTCGATATATGGAATCAATTCATCAATCAGAACTGTTTGAAATGGTTTGATATCAAATTTCCTAAGTTCACCAAATCTTATCTCATTCGTCATGCCATACGCCATTACTATAATAAATGGCCGTGCTTTACTCTCAGCAATCAGGTTATCCATGATAAGATTAACCTTTCCCTGATTAGGCCAGCCGTATTCATTTTCACCCCAACCGTGTTGCAGGTATAATACAGGATATCGTTTTTTCAGATCTTTATCATAATCGGGTGGTGTGTACACAAATGCTCTACAGATATTATGGCTACTTTTCGAATAAAAAAGAATTTCTCGTATCTGTCCGTGAGGAGTATCTTTAATGGCATAAAAATCCTGATCCTTGGCGGGGATTTCTATACCACTCCCCCAGCGCATAGCGCCGAAGAAGTACATGCTTCCCGGATCGGGCACGGCGGCGCCGTCAATCCAGAGCTGGTAGTAGTGAAAACCCTCGTCCTGGGGATCCGAATCGCCGGTCCAGACGCCATTTGTGTCTTTTACCAAATCATATTTAACTGCACTAATATCTAACTGCACTCTCTGCGCCTCTGGCGCCAGGATACTGGCGCGCACCCGACCTTCGGAATTCACCTGAGTACATTCTCTTCCCGGTTGGTTGGTGGACGCCGGCTTAAAGTCTTCTTTTATTACTGTTCTGTCTTTTTGTGCAAAGCACAATGAAGCAGAAAAAATCAATAACGTGATTGTGAAATAAATACCTCGTTTCATTTTTTCTCCTCTTATTCTATTTAGATATTTTATTTTTTAATTAATAAAAATTTCAGAACTAATTGCTTTTGAATACGAGCTGCGCAAATTCATGAAAACCGCGCCGCCAGCTTTGCCATTCGTGAGCCGTATTGTGGGAAACATAAAAATGTGTATTCATTCCCGCTTCTTTAAGTGCTTCGGTATTTTCTTTGGGATCGCCGCCAAAATTAAACCTGCGATCTTCCAACTCACGACTTCCATAACTAACAAACACAAGTTGGATTTTCTTTTTGAAAGCAGGGCTATTATTGAGATCCTCAAGGGTAATGCTTCCTCCACTAAAGATACCTACATAAGAAAAAACTCCGGGATGAGCAAGAGTAATAACACGAGTCTGCATTCCACCCATAGATAGCCCTGCCATTGCTCTATATTTTGAATCTGCAAAGGTACGATAGTTGGAATCGATCATAGGTATAATATCATCCAATATTGTTTTCATAAAATTGTCCGCCCAACCTTTTGGAGGCCAAGGACCGCTTGGACGCTCACCTGGTTTGGGGCGAGGGATGCCTTCAGGCCAGGTCCATGTGCCATTGTCCATTACGATGATAAAAGGCTTGGCTTTACCCTCGGCAATAAGGTTATCCATGATGAGATTGACTTTACCCTGATTGGACCAGCCGGTTTCATCTTCGCCGCCACCGTGTTGGAGGTAGAGTACGGGATAACGCTTTTTAACATTTTTGTCATAATCCGGTGGTGTATATACAAAACAACGACGTATGGTATTGTTGTTTTTTGAAAAATAAAGGTGTTGACGCACCTGTCCATGGGGAATATTTTTTAGTGAATAGAAATCCTGATCCTTCGCAGGAACTTCTATCCCACTACCCCATCGGCTAGCGCCATAAAAATACAAACTGTTAGGATCGGGCACGGCGGCGCCGTCAATCCAGAGCTGGTAGTAGTGAAAGCCCTCGTCCTGGGGATCCGAATCGCCGGTCCAGACGCCAGTTGTGTCTTTTACCAAATCATATTTAACTGCACTAATATCTAACTGCACTCTCTGCGCTTCTGACGCCAGGATACTGGCGCGCACCCGGCCTTCGGAATTCACCTGAGGATATTCTCGGCTTGGTTGGTTGGTGGAAGCCGGTTTAAAATCCTCGACTACAGATGTTTGTATTGTTTGGGCGAAACAGATTCCGAAAATTAAAACCGAAAGTAATGTCAGCCTCATTTTGATTCCTCCTTTTGATTTTGACTTTTATTTACATTTAATAATTACGTCCGAAAATAGTTATAAATATCGGTTCTTGACTCACAACGTTTTAATCACAAAACCACCGTAAGGGTGCATGGTAATTTTGACAGGTTTGGTAAAATTTATCTCCTTTTTAAAAAAGCTTTTTGCGTCATCCGAATCCGTTATGATAATGCCTCTGGATTTTTTACCGATAAAAGGGAGATTTAATTCTAATGTACGTTCAGATTCTTCGCCATTGATGCCGGCTATGTACCAGATATTTCCCTTTTTTCTTGCCAGGATAACGAATTTACCCGGATGTCCTTCGATGAATTTCACATCGTCCCATGTTTCGGGCAAAGACCTCATATACTCTTTCACAAAATCTTTTTGCGCCGCCATACCATCCGGCGTTTCAGCAATATGCTGAATACCGGAAGTGAATAATACGGATAAAGCGATTTCAAAACCGCCGGTTGTTCTGCGTTTTAAATTTGGAATACCGGAGAAATTCACTGGTGTGAAATCCATCGGATCAAAAAGATTTCTCGTAAAGGGGATGACCGTACAATGCGCTGGTTGACTATCTGAACTGGATTGTTCGAATGTTACATATTCTTCGCCTTTTATAGACTCCATGCTGACTAAATTAGGATAGGTTCTATGCCAGCCCCTTGGATAAGTGCATCCATGAAAATTTACGGCAAGGTTATATTTAGCGGCGTCCTTCAGGATATCGATGTAATATTTCATCATCGACTGCCCATCGCCTCCGAAGAAATCGACCTTAATGCCGGCTATGCCCATATCTTTTAATTTCTGAAACTCAGTGTACCTCGATTCTCTGGTAAGCAGTTTGTCGCGCGGTGTAAGGGTCGTCGTATTCCAATCGCCGGCAGAAT
>JALOAB010000126.1 GCA_023229045.1 Fidelibacterota bacterium | reverse complement strand
TGCAGTTTTTCGAGATATTCTTTTTTCGTTGCATCGTCCACGGTTTCACAGCCCATAATAATTTCCATGCCTTTGTTAGAGACCAGCCAGGCCATTTCCGCTACAAAAATTCTAAGAGCGGATTGCAGCTTGCTGGCGTCCGGCGCAGAGGTGCGTAAATGTTCGGCGGTTTTATGAGATAATGCTACAGCAGTTTCGGTATAGGTAATGATGTCTGACAGCAGGAACTGGATATGTTGCTGGCGGGTGAGTTTGTTGTTGTGTGCGAAAAAGATCAGATCGTTGAGCAATTCCAAAACCTGCGCGATAATTTCGGCGGATTCGAGGCCGGATTGTTTAGATAGCAGGCGCATCTCATCTGCCAAGCCGCGATAGAATTCGCCTTTGGATTTGATGGTCATCCGCCAGCGGTACAGATAAATGATATTCTGCTGAATTTCGCTGGTGCCTTCGTAAATGGTCGTGATGCGCACGTCGCGCTTGATTTTCTCGACTTCGTAATCGTGCATATAGCCGTAGCCGCCGAGGGCCTGGATAGCGGCTTCCGCGGCGGTGTTGCCGGCTTCTGTGGCAAAATACTTGGCAATCGAGCCTTCGACCAGAATATCAGTGTCGCCGGAATCGATGCGCCGGGCGATTTCTTCGATATAAGCCTGGGCGGCGCTCAGGCGGACGATGTTCGGCACGAGCAATTTGTGGGTATAGCCCTGCTTTTCGATCAGCGGTGTGCCGAATTGAATACGCTCTTTGGCAAATTTGACGGCTTTTTCCATGGCAGACAGACCGGCGCCAAGTCCGAAAGCCGCTACCATCAGGCGCGTGTATGAAAAGACATCGTTAGCCTGTTTCAACCCGACGCCAGGAACGCCGCCGACGATATTCTCCGTCGGTACGAGCACGTTTTCCAGTATTAACGGCGAGGTGTTGGCGGCGCGGATGCCGTGTTTATGTTCGGGTTTACCGCGCTTCAGACCTTCCGCGTTGCCTTCGATGATGAAGAAAGTCGCGCCTTCCGGAGTTTTGGCCAGCAGAGTGAGGAAATCGGCAAAACCGCCGTTGGAGATGAACTGTTTATTGCCGTTCAGGCGATAGGCGACAATTTTACCGGATTCATCGGTCACGGGTTCGGCTTTGGTCTTGATGGCATCGAGATTACTACCGGCATCGGCTTCGGTAACGGCATAGGCGACAATCGCGCTCTCCCGGACGATTTTGTTCAGCCATTTTTCTTTCTGTTCTTCAGTGCCGAAGAGCAGAATCGGTTCGGCGCCCAAATGGATCGCCAGAAAGGCGGTTGAAACTCCCAGACAAATTTTCGCTAATTCGACGGAAACATGATAAGTGTCCAACGCCCCGCCGCCCAGCCCGCCGTATTCCTCCGGGATAAAAACCATTTGCAGACCGACGCGTTCGCTCAGTAATTCCCGGATGATTTCCAGCGGAAATTCACTTTTATCGTCGAGTTCGAGTATTTTCTCGCGGGTCAGCAATTCACTTTTTAGCGCATTGATGGTTTCGAGAATCATCGCGCGGGTTTCGTGGTCGAGTCCGGCTTGAGTCATTTTCTCAACTCCTGAAATTAAATAAAAAGAACATGGAAATATAATCAGCCGTCAGCGATTGACGAAAGAAAAAGTAAAAATAATTGCCATTCGCACAGGTAAATATTTTTTAACTAAAATTCTTGAAAAATGCTTTTTCATTCTGGCGTTGTAGTGATAATTTAACCAGATATTTCAAATGGAAAATCTTATGAGCACCGAACATATAATTATCAAAGGCGCCCGCGAGCACAACCTTAAAAACATCGACGTACAAATCCCGCGCGATAAATTAGTAGTCATTACCGGATTATCGGGTTCGGGCAAATCGTCGTTGGCTTTCGATACGATCTATGCCGAGGGACAACGGCGCTACGTCGAATCGCTTTCGGCATACGCCCGCCAGTTTCTGGGACTGATGGAGAAACCGGATGTTGATTTTATCGAGGGGCTTTCACCGGCGATTTCGATCGAACAAAAATCGGGTTCGCGCAATCCGCGCTCGACAGTCGGAACAGTCACTGAAATTTACGATTACCTACGCCTGCTGTATGCCCGGATCGGTGTCCCGTATTGTTATCAATGTGGCAAGCGCATCGAGCGCCAAACTATCCAGCAGATCGTCGATAATATTATCAGTATGCCGGAAGACACCCGTATCATGATTCTGGCGCCGTTGGTACGCGGACGTAAAGGTGAGTACAAAGAAGTTTTCAGGGAAGTTCAACGTGAAGGTTTTGTGCGCATCAGGGTCGACGGGAAAATCTCCGAAATCGAGCGCACCCTGACACTTGACAAAAACAAAAAACATAATATCGAAGTAGTCGTTGATCGGTTAATAATTAATCCGACCGTCAAGGAACGTTTGACTGAATCGGTCGAATTGGCTCTGAAAATCGGTTCCGGCCTACTGATCGTGATGATCAATTCGGAAAGAGAGCAAATATTCAGCGAGCGACTGGCCTGCACTGATTGCGGGATCAGTTATGAAGAACTGGCGCCGCGCATGTTTAGCTTCAATAGTCCTTTCGGCGCTTGTCCGATTTGCGACGGACTGGGCACCCGCATGGAAATCGATCCGGAGTTGATTATCCCGGACGATACAAAAAGTCTCAGTCAGGGGGCAATTGTACCTTTGGGCGAACAACCCCGCGGCGGTTGGTATTCGGCGATTCTAAAGGGTTTGGCGCGTAAATATAATTTCGACTTCGTGACCGCTTTCCGCAAATTGCCGGAGGAAGCCCAGAACGCCTTACTGTATGGCTCGGAAGGACGCGCTTTTTCAATTAACCTGAAATCAGACCGCATTAACGGCGAATATCGTATGCCGTTCGAAGGCGTGATCCCAAATTTGCGCCGCCGTTATAAACAAACGACTTCAGCCGGAGTCCGCGCCTGGATTCAACAATTCATGAGTAGCAGTGCCTGTCCCAAATGTCAGGGTGCGCGCCTTAAACCGGAGAGTCTGGCGGTCAAAATCGGAGGCTTTTCGATTGCTGAAATCAGCGCTTTATCGATCGTCCGCTTGAAAGATTTTTTTGACAACCTTGTGCTCAATCCGACCGAAAAGCAAATTTCACAGCAAATTCTGAAAGAAATCAAAGCCCGCCTCAGCTTTTTAACCAATGTTGGGGTTGAATATCTGACACTCGATCGAACTGCCTATACGCTTTCCGGCGGCGAAGCCCAGCGGATCCGGCTGGCTACTCAAATCGGCTCGCAGTTAATGGGAGTGCTGTATATTCTCGACGAACCCAGTATCGGTTTGCATCAAAGAGACAACCGGCGTCTGATCGATACCCTGATGCGTATGCGCGACAACGGCAATACCGTAATCGTCGTGGAACACGATCAGGAAATGATAGAATCGGCTGATTATATCATTGACCTCGGTCCTGGAGCCGGGGCGACCGGCGGTCATGTGGTTTTCACCGGGACGCCCGCCGAAATTAAGAAGGATGAGAATTCACTGACCGGTCAGTATCTTTCCGGAGCTAAAACCATTCCGATTCCACCCCGCCGTCGCCCGGGCAACGCCAAACACATCTGTCTTTGCGGGGCCACCGGCAATAACCTGAAAAATATCGATGTTCATTTTCCGTTGAATCAATTTACATGCGTTACCGGCGTATCCGGCTCCGGGAAAAGCACGCTCGTTAACGAAACCTTGTTTCCAATTCTGCACCGTCATTTTTATAATTCCCAGCGCGTCCCGTTAAAACATTCACAAATCACCGGATTGGAATATATTGATAAAGTCATTGATATCGACCAGTCGCCGATCGGACGCACCCCGCGCTCCAATCCGGCTACCTATACCGGCACTTTTACTCACATTCGTGACTTATTTGCAAATTTGAAGGAGTCTAAGATTCGCGGCTATACCGCCAGCAGATTTTCTTTTAATGTCAAAGGCGGACGCTGTGAAGCCTGCAGTGGCGATGGAATCAAGAAAATCGAAATGCACTTTCTGCCGGACGTTTATGTCCCTTGCGAGGAATGTAAAGGTTTGCGCTATAATCGGGACACCCTTGAAATCAAATATAAGGGTAAAAGTATTGCCGATGTCTTGAATATGTCGGTCAGTGAATCATTCGACTTTTTTCAGAACATCCCTTCAATTCACAAGAAACTTCAGACTCTGATTGATGTTGGTTTAGGCTATATCAAGCTCGGTCAGCAGGCAACCACTTTATCCGGCGGTGAGGCTCAGCGCGTAAAACTGTCAACGGAACTGAGCCGGGTTGGGACAGGCAAAACACTCTATATTTTAGATGAACCTACCACCGGTCTGCATTTCGAGGATATCAAAATGTTGCTCAAAGTGTTGAACCGGCTGGTCGATCAGGGCAATACTGTCATTGTCATCGAACATAATCTCGATGTGATTAAGACTGCCGATTTTATCATCGATCTAGGTCCGGAGGGCGGTGATGAAGGCGGCTACATTGTTTGCGAAGGTACTCCTGAGGAAATATCAGCGAACCGCACCTCCAATACCGGACATTTTTTAGCTAAAATCCTGCATCATTCTTAAAGCCATCTCCCCACGTGGCAATCAAAACACAAATTTGTGTATTGAGTGCCACACATCGGGTGTCTTGGAAATAATTATAAGTAATTGATTACATACGTTTTATATGCTTGGCATAATAATTGTAACAGATCAAATTGTTATTTGAAATGAAACAATCCTGAATAGATGGTGAGCACCTCACTCGTATGTCGCCCTCTCAGTAGTATGCCCAAAAGCAGCTGGAATGGACTCCGCCAGGAAAATCCATTCCAGCTTTTTGCTACTAAAGAAAAAACATATTAAAATTAAAACTTCCGAATAAAAACTGGATAAAATCTTCCGTTTTAACTAAGTTGCACCCTACAAAATGTTTTTATGGGAGATAAGATGTTAAAGGAAAAAATCGGACAGGCCGTCGAAATATTGAAAGAACGCAAGATTGACCTGTGGCTGACCTTTGTACGGGAAACCGAAACTATTTCTGATCCGTGTCTGGATTTAATTGTGGGTACCAATTGCACCTGGCAATCGGCGTTCATGATTACAGCAGACGGAAGAACGATTGCCATTGTGGGAAGTCTGGATAAAGAGCGTATCCAGCAGACCGGATTATATGAAGATATCCGGATTTATGTCGATGATTTCGGCGCGGCTTTTCTAAAAGCGCTCGACGAGATAAAGCCGAAGCGAATCGCGATCAACACTTCTGTCAATGATTATATGGCGGACGGTTTAACACACGGTATGTATGAATTATTGATTAACTATACGAAGCCCACTCAATATCAGAATCTTTTCATTTCCGCTGAAAAAATCGTTGCGGCGCTACGCGGACGAAAATCTCCAATGGAAATCGAGCTGATCAAGAAATCGATTGAGTTAACCGAAAAAATATACGCTAACGTCAGTCCTCAGATTAAAGCCGGTCGCACTGAGAAAGACATTGCAGATATAATCCTTAAAATGGTTGTCGAACACGGCGTCGAGACCGCCTGGGAATCCAATTCCTGTCCGGCAGTTTTTACCGGACCACTTTCGGCTGGTGCGCATGCCGATCCGACTGAACGGGTCATTCAGCCCGGCCACGTCTTGAACATTGATTTTGGGGTAAAGTTAAACGGTTATTGCTCCGATATCCAGCGCACCTGGTATATTCTGAAAGATGATGAACAAGTCGCTCCCGACCCGGTACAAAAAGGTTTTGCGGTTTTACTGGAATCAGTCAGGTTAGCTTTTGAGGCGATCAGACCCGGCAAATTGGGTTGGGAGATTGACAAAATTGCCCGCGATTATATCGTAGCGAATGGCTATCCCGAGTATCAGCATGGTCTCGGTCATCAGGTCGGCCGATCAACGCACGATGGTGCCGGCATGTTAGGTCCGCGCTGGGAACGCTATGGCGATACAGTCTTTCTCCCGCTGGAAGTTGGACAGGTTTATACCATCGAGCCGCGCTTGCCGATCGAAGGTTATGGAGTAGCCACGGTCGAAGAGATGGTGGTCATAAGACCAAATGGGTGCAAATATCTCAGCCATCCACAGAGTCGATTATTTTATACGCGCTGATTGACGGCGTATTTATTTCGATCGATAGCTGGATTTATCTGATTCTGGTCTTGTTTCATTGCGTCCGGCAAACTAATTTTGCGTAAATTTGATGTTTGTTATAAGACGGTATGTGCAAAGAATCGTTAAATAATAAAGTAATCAGGATATTCGATAACGATGTTCATTAAATATTATACCGGTCTAATGTTACTCCGGGCAATGAAATCAGAGTAGCGCTGTGAGTGTTAAAGTCAAATCTTTTGCGAGAAGATTTTCTGATTTCGTTTTTTCATTGCGGGTTCAAATTGGGAAGAATCCGATTAATGAATATATCCGCCTGCTGTTTTTTGCCATCCTAATTGGTGTGCTGGCCGGATTTGTGACTCTGGCTTTTTATAATCTCATTCACCTGATCAGTTACTTCTGTTATGAGTATCTACCGGAGCAATTCCCGCAATTACCACGCTGGTGTCTGGCTTTCATTCCGGCGCTCGCTGGTCTGATTGTGGGATTAATGATCAAAGTGTGGCCGCGACAGCCGCGACAGCGCGGGGTTGTGGAGGTGATCAAGACCAGTTTCA
>JALOAB010000125.1 GCA_023229045.1 Fidelibacterota bacterium | reverse complement strand
TTTTAACTAATTCAAACGCCCTTTTACCACTGAACGTATTATTCATATTATTCTCCTTTCAATGTTTTGTTTTTTATTATATAATTCTACCAAATCATCAACATTTTCCTGATTTCTGAGTATTTATCCGAACTCAATTTATAAAAATAAATTCCGGAAGAATATTTTGAGCCATTCCAGAAAAATCGATGATGGCCTTCGTTGAACTGAGCAGATTCAATAAGCTGTCCTCTTAGATTAAAAATCGCAAGATGTCCTTTTTGACTCGTTGGAATGGTGAATTCAATTGTCGTGACTGGATTAAACGGATTCGGATAATTTTGTTTTAAAATAAAGTCTAGTGGTAACCGACCGCCGGACTCATCGATGCTGGTTACCAAGTTCATTAATTCATCATAAGTATCATTATCTATTAGAAAATTCAGATCCTCAAATTCAGTCCGTAAATCAGCTGAAAAAGCATACGATAATGCGGATACCATAAGCGTAGCTCTATATGCATCCGCAGAAATATTATTGTTTGCCTGATCATATCCATCCCGAATATCCTGATTAAAATTTTGCAAAAACTTCATCATCCTCTTTAATGGAATACGATATCCTATACCTGAATCTTCAGCATGTTCAAAAAATTTATAGGCAATCGTCATGAAAGTTTTATTTGCCAAATCCATATCGGGATCGTTCCAAGAAGTATAATTCATCCCAGAACTGAGATATTCTTCATATGCATTCCTTACAATCAACATCGAAGATATAGCACTATTCTTAATATCAGTTATTAAATCACTACCAATACCGTACTCATTGGCATTATTGATTATCTCATAAGCAGTCGCATGTTGAAATATTTGAGCCATAGTTTCTGAAAATATCATATTAGCCGGACCATCAATTTTTCCACCATAATAATAGTCAGCCGGGCTATTTAAAGTTGCATTATGTCCCATTTCATGAAAAAACGAGGACCACTGGTATGAACCCTGAAATCCATAATCGCCTACTCCAAAACTGACAGGATTCGTAAACCAGAGCGAACACATTCCGCCAAATCCAGGGTATCTTAAAAGAACCTGTTTAAAATCACCCGAAGCTAAATAAACATCATTATTGACAAAATCAATTTGAATTGACGCACCAACAGTTAATATATATTCGACTGTAGACCTTGGAATTATCGTAAAATAACTTTCATCAAAATAGGTCAAAGTACTGGGCGGACTATAAATTCGAGATTTCATTGTGATATTTGAATCGGGAACAGATACAGCAATATCTTCAGATAAAGAAACGGGCATAATCGTCGGGGGTACAAAAAATAGAATGGCCTGTTGGGTGTCTGTATCTGTTTCGGAATAATGTGCAGTTACTGTAACAGTATAGTTTTTAGTCAGATCGGAATATGTGTGACTTTGTGGGAAAAAACCATTGCTAACCGCCTCATCCCCCCAATCCCAGGTAAATGCAATGGTGGGACAGCGAGAATCATAGCCGCCGACAGTAACTTGACCGGTCGTGTAATCAACATTCTGGATTTGAACAGATAAAGTTTGTAACGGTCCGGTCAAATACTTGCTGAAGTTAAATTGCTCATCCTGTTCTTCGGCGCTCAAATTTAGGTATAGCACCATTATGAGTAAGGGCATAAATATTATAGGATTTAAAATAGTGGTGCGGAGACTTCGCGAAGAGTCTAACTTAGTTCCCGAAATTGCTGTTTTATTTTCTGGCTTGAATATTATAATCATATCATCTCTTTTTCCATTTTTAATTGATTTGTTATCTCTTTTCCAATTTTAATTATGATTCTCATGAAGTTTTTATATATCAATTATTACCGGTTAATAATTCCAAATAGACATCATCATTTATCGCAAAATTAAGGTCCTTAAATTCTTGTCTCAAATCCTCATCAAACGCATAAGACAATGCCGCCACCATCATTGTAGCCCGGAAACTCTCACCTTCCGGAGTGTCTTTATCAGGTTCATACCGGCGATGCCAATCCTCATCAAAACGTTGTAGAAATTTCATCATCCGTTTAAGTGCTTTACAATAATCGACTTTTTCAAGTTCAGCATGTTCAAAAAATTTGTATGCAAGGCTCATGAATGCACCGCTGGTTTCATCATGTGACGAGTTTGGATCATTCCACGTTTTAAAGTTCATGCCTGAACTGATATATCTATTGTATGCTGTAACTGTCCAAAAAAAGGAAGCATTCGCAGATATTCTTAATTCATAAGCAAGGTCTTCGCTTAAGCCATATTTTTTATAATTATTAATCATCTCGTACGCTGTTACATGTTGAAATATCTGCGCCATTGTTTCAGAATAGATTGCATTGGCATTGCCATCGGTTTTCCCGCCGAAATAGTAATCAGCCGGTGTATTTAAAGTAAAATTATGTCCCATTTCATGGAAAAAAGATGACCATTGAACCGCACCCTGTAAGCCATAGTCTCCAACTCCAAAACTAACCGGATTTGTGTACCAGAGCGAATACATGCCCCCAAAATCGGCATCTCTTAATAAAACCTGATCGAACCTATTGTCTTTCATAAAGACATCATCATTCACCAAATCCATCTGAACCTGGGCGGCAACACTTAATATATTCTCAATTGTTTTCCTTGGATATAGTGTAAAAAAATCATCTGTAAAGAAAGACAATGATTCTGAAAATTTGTACATACCCTCCAAAGGCAATCGACTTCCGAGCTCTATTTTAATATCAGGTATAGTCACAGGTGTTTTATTTCCTGCTGGAATGGTTTTCATCTGAGGTGCGATGAATCGTACAAACGCTTCAGTCGAACAAAATGATGAATCGGGATAGTTTGCTTTTATCGTAACGATGTAGTTTTTGGTACGATCTGAATAAGTATGCTCTTGCGGAAAAAGCCCTTCCGTCGTTGTACCATCTCCCCACTTGATCGTGAATGGAGCAGACGGTTTCCGATTGTCATTACCCCTCAGAATCACCTTGCCGGTATTAATATCAATCGATCTTATAAATACATTTAATGTTGGCGGTTTTTCAAATATGAATTTTGCGAAGTTAAAAGCATTCTTACTCCTTTTAACACTCCTTTGATTTTGACAACCACAAAGCAAAACCGACAGGATGACAAATCCTAAACTAATTACCACATTTTTCATTTTATACTCCATAATAATCCTAATAATTTTTCAGCGTAACATAAATTGTCAATTATTATCCGACTAAGACAGAAATCCTCCATCGCGATGCAGTAAGCGTACATTCTGGTTCGGAATCATTCTTTATTAAATCAACTTCTTTCTTAGATATGATATCTGTAATCTGCATTCTGGTAAAGAAATTGGGTTTGAATTTTAGGTGAATCTTATCCTGGTCTGGCGGAAAGAAGATAAACACAATTCTTTTGCTATCAGATTGTCCGCACCTGATGTAAATAAAAGAGTCTTTACCAGCCTGCGGATTTAGCACCTCAATCTGAGATTGCCATCCGGCACGTTTCGCCATTAATTCAATAAAGTTCTCGAAACCCACCGTCCATTCGGCATCTCCAAGGTAAGTTCCACAAAGAATTACTTTTCCCTTTCCAACCGGAACCTCGACTATTAATGGGCCATCAGCATTATTGGCTAATACACTTCCCTGATTACAACCATATGGAGTAAGCCACTGAATTGCCCGCAGGTTAAATTCCATGTCATCTATTTTTACTGGGAAAGAATTACCATTAATACTACGCCTTCCGATTTCATAAACACCACTTAGCCGCGCTATGAATCTTTCTTCTGGGTAGCGATAGAATCCCTGTGAATTAAAAGCACCGCATTCCGATTCACAAACCAGTGTACCGCCTTCTTTGACAAACCTTTCAAGAGCTTTCTCGGTCGCCTCGGACGTTACAACGGTTCGAGGCAAGAACAGGATTTTTAGTTCTGATAAAACGTCAAGGTGTTCTTCCTCCACAACCGTATAAGGTATGGATTTTCGTACTAAACTACGGGTATAGCCTTGCCAGGCTTGCATTGGACGGTGGGCATCGCCCTCCTGGGCCCAATACAAATAATACGATTGAGGACTAAACATTACGCCTACTACCGGTCTTTCCGGTTTATATTCAGAGATTAATTCGTCATATTCTCTAATTAATTCGCCGGTTTCTTTCATGGCTGATAAGCGCTCTGATGCCAATCCATCATTACCTGCAAGACCAAAGCCGGATGATTCTCTGCCAAAAACTTCATCACGCCAACACCAGAAAAGAACGGCGTCTACTCCACAGGCTATACCATTCCAGATCCAGCGTTGTTGAGAAATAGCATCGACCGGTTTGTATATTTCGAAGCCTGTACTTGAACGCCCACCCTGTACTTCACTTAACCAAATCAATTTATCTCTCGCGGCAGACTTGATCGAATCAACCCGGATACTAAAACCGGTATCATCCTGTCCCCACCACTTCGGAAAAGAACTGCATCCGATTCCATCCAGATCATCGGCAAAGAACCAATCATTGCCTCGATTAATGGCATGATTCTGCTCGTCTCCTGCGGCTTGCGGACTCGGAAAACAAGCATGAGCGGTAATAGGATGATTTGAATCCAACGATTTCATTAAGTCGTATCTTGCCTTCCCATGTTGATTTGCCCGCCAGGTCAGAAAATGTTCAAAAGCCATCATTTCCGTATAGGGACGATTGGGAAGCTTACCCGGTAAAACTTCTTCCCAGCAACCATATCGTCTCTTCCAGGCATTGTTTAATCTATCGAGTCCATCATATTTTTGATTTAACCAATTACGAAAAGCTTTTAGTGTGTAAGAGCAGAAACATACTAAACCGTCGGATTGTACATTCCAGCGAAGTTCATTCCAGGCATCCCATCCCCGGAGGTTAGGAAGCGATCGATAGCGTTTCACCACTTCGGCTAAAAAGGATTTCATACGATTCCAGATTTCAGGATGATCGGTACAACCTCCGGGAGTGAGACCAAAATTACATTCGCCCCGATTTGAAGAAATTGCTTTATGTCCCATTTGATCTACCAATTCACTGCCAGGAACAGCCCGAAAAATCCAATGTGGTTGTATCTCTGCAATCGTACTGAGAACAACTCCCAAACCATGGTGTTCTGCAAGTTCAACCAGACGATCATAATCTTTAAAATTAAATTCTCCCGGCTTCGATTCAACCCAGGCCCAGATCACCCATAGCTGAACGGTATTCAATCCCGAATCCTTGATCCGAGCAAAATCTTCTTCCCAATATTTTTGCTCGGGAAATGGCGGGCGATAATATTGTGTTCCAAGTATCATGTAATCGTTTCGCTGTTAATAATCTTATTTGAACACATCAGGTAATCACTTTCTTTTTTCCAATATCATCTGTTCAATTGGTTTTTATCCTCTGGACCTTGCCAAATTTTTTGTTCGTGATCATAGACCCAACCAGATTCTTCAATTTTTATTTCATTTTGCGGCCATTCACTTTTTATTTCTCGGGATGTCTCCTCCCAACTCTTAATACCGCTGACAGTGTCCAAAGCCTGTACATTCTGGGCCCCACACATACAGGCATATTTTAAACACATCTCTATGGACTCGCCTTTAAGGAAAGCGACCAGAAAACCGGCGATAGCAGAATCACCAGCTCCGGCCGCTGAAGCAAACTTATCAACTCTATAGGTTGGCGCCCATAACTGGCGTTGTGCCCAATTGTCAAGATTAATGCCCACCATTTTCTTCATTTTTTCTTTATGGGTGGTTTGAATATAAAATCCCCTGCTTCCACATTTTAAACCCACAATATTTGCTCCATAATCAACGAGTATATTTGACACTCGGGTCAAATCGTTACTAATAAAATATTGCAGTAATTCTTTCCCCTTAGCCTTTTCACGCAGACTTAAAAACTTTTCTCTATCCAGCATAAAGAGAACCTCTTCAATGCTGGGCAGAAAAATATTCACATAGGGCAGAACCCGTTTTAGTATTCCATTCCAGTCAACTTTGCCCGAAGGTTCCTCAGGATCCGGAAGCGCAAAATCCAGGGATGTAATAACACCCAACTCACTTACTTTTCGAAAAATC
Source organism: Fidelibacterota bacterium (assembly GCA_023229045.1). Classification (GTDB taxonomy): domain Bacteria; phylum Fidelibacterota; class UBA2242; order UBA2242; family UBA2242; genus JAGNGI01. Next base: position 602 of record JALOAB010000125.1, on the reverse strand, counting down.
TTTTCCAGCTGTTCTCCACCATCCTGGTACATTCTTTTCATTAAAGGTGGATATCCAAGATGAAATAATCCGGCTCTTTTAACTAAATCAAAATCTATATCGTCATAACAAAAAGTATCATTTGTTCCGGGATTATGTAAAAATATCCGGTCCAGGTTTTTCGGAGCAATTACAACGGTATACGAAGAAGATTCACCCTTATTTATTTTTATTCCTTCTACAGAGATTCTCTTTTGTAGAAAGTTCAAGATAGCCTCGCCGATAAAATCGTCTCCGATTTTCGCGATTAATGAGACCCTGGCTCCCAAAACATGCATCGCAATACCTGTGTTGGATACAGGACCACCGGTTGAAATTTTCATTCCTCTAACATTGATCAATTTACCCGGCACAAACAGCTCTTTAAAAGAGGTCATTTCTTTATCATGAAATTCCGGAAACATATCGAGACAAATATGTCCGGCGATTACAGCATCTAATCTTTTTTCTGTCATTTTATCACTTCTTCAATTCTGTAATACGTTGAATTTCCGGATCAGTGAAAATATCCAACTCATCTCTGCTTTTGGTCGAAAATTCCGATATAACCGCACCTTCTTCAC
>JALOAB010000200.1 GCA_023229045.1 Fidelibacterota bacterium | reverse complement strand
TGGAATTTTGGTATTCAATCAATACCGACATGGTCGAACTGATTCGGGTTTGACAATTGTTCCTAACTGAAAATAGATAACTAATCAAATTTTATAATAAAAAAAAACTTCCTATATTTACATGAGATTAAATAAGGAAATGAAAATCAAACTTGCATAAATAGGAGACGAAGATGGGTAAAAAAGTACTCGGCTTAATTTTAATGGGTTTATTGGTGGTATTTGTCCTGGGCTGTAAAGAATCTAAAGCGCCGGAAAAGGTCGCCGAACAGGATACTATGGATTATGGGCAACAACCATTTGTCCTTGATATTGAAGAAGCCACGATCGAGAATGACTATTTTCGCATCGCCAAGTGGACCGGCAATTCTCTGCAGTTGACTCTAATGTCGATTGAAGTCGGCGGTGAAGTCGGTCTTGAAAAACACGAAGGTCTGGATCAATTTATTCGCGTTGACAAAGGCAAAGCTAAAGTGCTGATGGGCAAAACTCAGGATGATCTGAGTTTCGAAAAGATAGTATCGGATGACTGGGCTATCCTGATTCCGGGCGGATATTGGCATAATATCATCAATATCGGCGATGAAGAGCTTAAACTTTACTCGATCTACAGCCCGCCTGAACACCCTGCCGGTACGATTCATGCCACTTTTGAGGATTCTGAGGCGGACGAACATCATTAATCGCCAAAAATCCCTTGTTATAAAATTGGCGACTATTTGAACCGGCAAATACATTGATGTAAATCAGGCATCGAGTAATCTTCGTACCCTTTTTAGCTATAAAAACCTAAAACAATCAGCAGGTATTGCAATTGACATTATTTTCATTGTCTCATTGCGGGGAGAATATTAATTTGAGCCGCCGATGAATGACTTTAAACGCAAGATTACCCGCACCGTGCATGTCGGTAATGTTCCGATCGGCGGCGGTTTTCCGGTGCCGGTTCAGTCGATGACGACCGCCAAGACCCACGATCTGAATGCCATTCTGCCGCAAATCGAAAAACTGGAAGCGGCTGGTTGCCAGATCATCCGGGTTACCGTTCCCGACGAAAATGCACTCCAGACTCTGGCGCAAATCAAGAAGCAGATGACCGTACCGCTGGTGGCCGATATCCACTTCGACTACCGCCTGGCGCTCGGGGCGATCGACGCCGGTGCCGATAAAATTCGGATCAATCCCGGCAATATCGGTGGCGTTGATCGGGTTAAAGCCGTGCTGTCGAAAGCGCGTGCGGCGAAAGTTCCGATCCGTATCGGAGTCAATTCCGGCTCAATGGAAAAGGACTTGCGAATGAAATATGGTGCGGCAACGCCCGAAGCCATGCTGGAAAGCGCCTGCCGCCATCTGGACATTTGCGAGGAGAACGATTTTCGCGATGTAATAGTCGCCCTCAAATCCAGCGAAGTCAGTCTGATGATTGCCGCCAATCGCCTTTTTTCGCAAAAGTATGATTATCCGCTTCACCTCGGAGTGACTGAAGCCGGTCCGGCCTGGTCGGGCACGATCAAATCAGCTATTGGGATCGGAACCTTATTGGCGGAAGGCATCGGCGATACTCTGCGGGTCTCGCTGACCGCCGATCCGGTTGAAGAGGTCCGCGCCGGATTTGAAATTCTCAAAGCTCTCGATTTAAGTAAAAACGGAATTCGGCTGGTCTCCTGCCCGACTTGCGGACGCACTTCGGTTAATTTAATTGAAATTGTAAGCGTTGTAGAAAATCAGATTCGCGATGTGCAGAAAAATCTGACGGTGGCCATAATGGGTTGCGAAGTCAATGGTCCTGGCGAAGCCCGTTCCGCCGATCTGGGAATCGCGTTTGGCAAAGCGGTGGCATTACTATTTAAACGCGGTCAGGTTGTCGCCCGTTTGAAACCCGACGAAGCTGTGCCCCGCTTGCTACAGGAAATCGAAAATTGGAACCCGATAGAAAAGGAGATTCCATGATGAATAAAATTATATCAATTATCGTATGCTTCTGGTTACTTAATTGCTTGTATGCTCAGGAACCGACTTTGCCTGGTATGGACGAGTTGGAAGCGGCTCCGGCAGATACAATCATCCAGGAATCGGAAACAAGCGAACCAGTTTCTGTGGATTCAGTCTCGGTGACTCCGGTTATTCCGGAAACAGAAACTGCCGAACCGATTCTTCAGGCGGAAACTTCTGAAGAACAGCCGGCTCCGGAAGAAATTGCGCCTGAACCTATATCTCAGGAACCATTGCCGGAGGAAGTAACTGCTGAACCCATTACTCGGGAGCCGTTACCGGAAGAACCAACCATACAGGAACCAACTCCGCGTACACCAGCGCCGAAACCTCCTATTCAGGAAGGGCTGATTCCACCCGAAGAAGTTTTTCCAGCCCTGGTTTCGACTAAAACGGCGCCGATGAGACCTTCGGAGCTTACTAATTACGGTCAGATGATATACTGGAAATCGCTCAACACGGCGGAAAAGAAAGTGTTTTTGTACGCCTATCTTTACCGCACCTATGAAACTCTCCAGCAGGTAAAATATGAGCGCGACTTAAAATCTGCTTCCAAGGTATTTCAGAAGAAAATCGCTGATCCGGTTTTCAATATTTATCGCCAAATCGATGAATCCCTCTACGACGATCTGATATTCTGGATTGATAAGTTTTACCGTATCGATTTAAATAAAGACAAATCCTTTAATGCGGCTCTGCGCTATGCCAGTGAAAAAATGAAAACCGGCTCCCAATCGCTTCACGAGCTGTTTAAAGAGAACTATTAGTCGATCAGATAAACCAAACGGGAAATTAATCACACTATTGAACGTTACGAGAATGCCACAGCGTTTTGTTATTGAATACTGGATAATGAAGGGGTTACAGCGTCTCTTGGGTGCGATCTCGTTTGCCAGCAGGCAGACTTTAGCCAGTTTGGTCGGGAACGTGATGTATTTTATAATTCCCTACCGTCGGGCGATTGTACGCGCTAATTTGCGTCGGGCTTTTCCGGAGGCCAGTGCCAGTTGGCGAAGCCAGATTACCCGGCGATGCTATGTTCATTTTTCGAAGGTATATTTTGATCTTTTTTCCCTTTATGAAACTACCAATCAAGAATTTGATTTCTTGGTAAAATGTCCTGACCAGAACGTGATGCAAAGAGCTTTAGCGCAAAAACGCGGAGTAGTGTTGGTGCTGTTTCACTTCGGCAATTGGGAGGTTTGCGCCGACTGGTTTGCCCGGCATGGTTATAATATTGCGGCCGTCGCCAAAAAAATGAAAAATCCGCTGGCGGATCGGCTTTTATCGAATGCCCGAACGCATAACGGCATCCGGATTTTGTATAAGACCAAAGCCAACTCACCCCGGATCTGGAAGTTTATCCGCGACGAAAATATACTTTATCTATTGGCTGATCAGGATGCCCGCCGCAATGGGATTTTTGTGAAATTCTTCAATCAGTGGTCATCAAGTTTCCGTGGTCCGGCTTTGTTTGCTCTGCGCCAGAAAGCGCCGCTGGTAGCCGGGAGTTGCCTGCTGAATACCGATGGAAAGTATATCATTAATCTGAAAGAACTGGATACCGGCGTTCCGTCGGAATATATAAATCAACCGGTATTCTGGCTAACCCAGCAGATCGCGCATCACTTTGAAGAACAAATTCGGCGTTGCCCGGAACAGTATTACTGGTTTCATCGCCGCTGGAAAACCAAACCGTCGGAAAATTGGTTAAAGCAAAATGACTGAGATCATCGACCTCGAGACAATTGGTCAATCTGACGTTGCTAAAGTGCTGAATGCCTGGCGCAAAGGAATGGTAGTAGCTTATCCGACGGACACAATTTATGGTCTGGGTGTGGACGCATTTAACCGAAAAGCCGTACAAAGCCTGCTGAGATTAAAAAGGCGAAAGGGCGGGAAACCGATCAGCGTATTGTATGCCGACACTCTGGCAATCCTCAACGATTTTGAACACTTGAATGATTATCAGCAGAAAGCTGTTCGGGCGCTATTACCGGGAAAAATTACGCTGATTCTGCCAACTCACCCAAAATGCCGTTTCCCGGAAGAGATCACCAGCAATGGTACAATCGGCGTACGGGCGACAGATCTGGAATTACTAAATCGTATTCTTAGGCAGTATCCATATCCAATTACAACAACCAGTATCAATCCGCCTGAAGCGCCGCCTGCCCGCAACATCGCAGAAATATTAAGTTACTTTGGTGATCAAATTTCCCTAATTTTGACCTGTGAGCAAGCGACCGGTTCTTTGCCATCGACGCTTGTGAAAGTTGGTAAGAGTAGCCTGGAGATTATCCGGGCCGGCGTGGTTAATTCGGTCGAGATTGAAGAGAAGATGAAAAAATTATGAACATTTATCGGCGCGTATTAAAGTTAGTCAAGCCGTACTGGATGGTGCTAACGATCAGTATTATCTGTTCGCTGATTTACGTGGCTTTCAACAGTTCGTCGGTCTGGCTTACGGCTTCCTTCACTAAAGTCCTTTTTCCCGAAAAACAGGAAACGGCAATCAATCCGATTATGCCGGTCGC
>JALOAB010000124.1 GCA_023229045.1 Fidelibacterota bacterium | reverse complement strand
TAATCTATACAAAATCAGTCGGATTTGCCGACCTCGAAAACAACATCAAAGCCAGCGAAAATTCAAAGTACCGAATTGGTTCAATTTCCAAAACGTTCACTGCGGTTTTAGCGCTGAAAGCTATCGAAGAAAATAAACTGGATCTTGATCAGACTATCGACAAATTCTTCCCGAAAATTAAAAACGCCAAAAAGATCACGATAAAACATCTTCTCAGCCACAGTAGCGGAATACATAATTTCACTAATGATGAGGATTATCTGACCTGGAATACCCAAGCCAAAACCGAAAAAGAAATGGTTGATATCATTACCAAGGCAGGAAGCGATTTTGAACCCGGCAGTAAAAATGAATACAGCAATTCAAACTATGTCCTCCTGACTTACATTCTCGAAAAGACATTCAAAAAACCTTATGCTGAACTTTTAACGCTATACGTTACCGAACCGCTGGGATTGACCAACACCTATCTCGGCTCGAAAATCAATCCTAAAAACAGCGAATGTAATTCCTACCGTTTTAGCGAAACCTGGCAACTCGAATCCGAAACCGACATTTCAATTCCGTTGGGAGCCGGCGGTATCGTTTCTACGCCAGGCGACCTGGTAAAATTCAGCGATGCGTTATTTGGCGGTCAACTGCTCAAAAAAGAAAGTCTCGAATTGATGAAAACCACCAGGGACAATTATGGTATCGGGCTTTTTCCAATTCCTTTCTATGACAGAGTCGGATATGGACACACCGGCGGAATCGACGGATTTACTGCTGTATATTGTCATTTTTCAGATGGCAGTACTTCATATGCAATGACTTCAAATGGAACCAACTATAATAACAACAATATTTCGATTGCGGTATTGAGCGCTGTTTTCAATAGACCCTACGACATTCCCACCTTTACGACATATGCCGTCAAAGCCGAAGATTTGGACCAATATCTGGGCGTTTACTCATCAACTCAAATTCAGTTGAAAATAACGATTACCCGGCAAAACAACTCGCTGATCGCCCAGGCGACAGGCCAACCTTCATTTCCACTCGAAGCAACCGAAAAAGATAAGTTCAAGTATGATCTGGCGGCAGTCATTATGGAGTTTAATCCAACCGAAAAATCAATGATTTTAAAACAAGGCGGCGGTCAGTTTTTATTCACGAAAGAATAAAATCCAGCCATTAACAGCGTTTACCAAACATAAACGCTGAAATCATTTCAATTGGACAATTTGGGTATTGAGTATCATGTAAAACGCAAATCTACATGAATCAGAGAAATTCAGAATTATGAGACCTTCATCGTGATTGATAATTGACTTGACAAAAAAGGAAAACATTATAAGCGAAATAATTAAAATGAAGCCTAAGCGCGCGTCATGCTCAATCCATTCAATTATTAAACGTAACACAATCTTATTGAGCCTTGTAGTTATGATCTCAGGTTGCAACAGTCTTAAAATGACCTATTTATCGGAGATCGGTCGATCAATAACTGAAAGTCCGATTAAAAAAGACGAATTTTATACCAAGGATGATTTTTCAGCTTTACCTCTACCCCTTCAAAAATACTTCAGGAATTGTGGCTACATCGGTAAAGAAAAAATCGAAAACATCAAAATCGATTATTGCCATTCATTTATTAAAATGGCGCCGGAAAAAAGATGGCTCAAGATCGATTATTATCAGGTTAATTTTACTCGGAATCCAACCCGTTTGGCATATATTTCAAACAAGATTTTGGGTATTTTCCCATTTGAAGGGCGCGATAAATATCAAGATGGCAAGGGCAATATGACGATCAGATTGCTTAAAACGTTTACTGTTGCCGACGCGAAAGGAAAAGAGATGGATGAATCAGCCCTGGTAACCCTTTTGGGTGATGTTCCGTTTATGCCAGGCCTTGTTACGGATCCGCGAATGGAATGGAAAAGCATCGATGATTATGCTGTTGAGGCAAAAATATCAGATAAAGGAAACGTAGTCACCGGAATTTTCTATTTTAATGATAACCATGAGTACATAAGATTTACGACTGAAGACCGCTATTATTCACAAAAAGACGGTGGTTACCAAAAAGTAAAGTGGTCGGTAGAATTAAGTGATTTCAAGGAAATTAACGGGATAAAATTTCCTGAAAATGTAAAAGTGATCTGGCACTTTGACGATGAAGATTTTGCATATTTTAAAGCGCAGATCAAAGATGTTCAATATAATATTAATGAACCAAGTACGAATCCCCACAGGTAAAAACATAGTGGTTGCAGTGAGTTTGCGTAGGATTGTAGCTCGCATCGATGTTTAAATCACACCGCAGGAGTGATGCGACATATTGAAAAACGCAATGACACGAGTATGTGGACTGCTATTTATTACTAAACAGAAAGGGTTAATTATGAAAACGCTTTTCTTCTTACTTGCATTTTGTTTCATATTCAATTTTCAATCATTTGCCCAACCAATCCAAAAGCACCGCGTAATTATTTTGACCGATATCGAAGCCGATCCGGACGATACTCAAACCTTGATCCGTTTGCTCCTCTATTCCAATGAAATCGAAATCAAGGGAATAATCGCGACCACTTCGGTCTGGAAAAAAACCAGCATCGCACCCGAATCAATTAGAAAAATTATCCAAGCCTATGGCAAAGTTCACCCAAACCTCGCCAGGCATGACGCCGCTTATCCCGGTGCGGAAGCGTTTTTAACGCTGGTGAAAGAAGGCTTGCCGATATACGGTCTGCAGGGCGTTGGCGCAGGAAAGGATTCCGAAGGCTCGGATTGGATCGTCAAAGTGCTTGAGGAAAACGACGATCGCCCTTTATGGATTTCAGTTTGGGGCGGAGTCAATACTCTGGCGCAGTCCCTGTATAAAATCAAAAACACCAAAAAAGATAAGGAAGCCAAAAGGTTGATCGCCAAACTCAGGGTTTATGCCATTTCCGATCAGGATGACAGCGGCGTCTGGATTCGCAATAATTTTCCCGACCTGTTCTACATTGTCTCGCCCGGCGATGATTACGGAAGCGCCACCTGGAGTGCAATTAACAAATATATTACTGACATCAACAACGCGACGATCAGCAACGGCTGGCTGGCAGAAAATATTCAGCAGGGACATGGCCCGCTCGGCGCTTTATATCCCGATGTCGCCTATGGTATGGAAGGCGATACGCCGGCGTGGCTATCGTTAATACCCAACGGATTGAATGTTCCGGAGCATCCCGAGTGGGGCGGCTGGGGCGGTCGCTACGAACTGTATAAACCGGATTTCGCCAAGCTGAAAAAAGGCGGATCGGATGTGCCGCTCGAACCCGAGACCCGCGCCATCTGGACGGATGCCGTCGATACTTATACGCCCTACATTCACAATGAATATAACCGAACGGTCAGGCGCGATACCCTCACATTTTCTGATAATCATGTAACCTTGTGGCGCTGGCGCGACGACTTTCAAAATGATTTCGCCGCCCGCATGGACTGGTGCGTAAAATCCTATCAGTCTGCCAATCACCCGCCGCTTCCGGCGCTGGGGCATTCTGAAAAATTAACTGTAAAATCAGGTGCGGTTTTCGCGCTGGACGCCGCCGGCTCAACCGATCCCGACGGCGACAATCTCAGCTACCTGTGGTTTCACTATCCGGAAGCCGGTTCCTACAAAAAAATGATCAACATCGATTCCGCCGAGAATATCCGCAATGTCTGGGTCAAAGCCCCGGTCGTTGACAAGGAAGAAACCGCACATTTTATTCTGCGAATCACCGATAAAGGTCAGCCTCAACTATCACGCTATAAAAGAGTGATTGTGACGATATTGCCAAAATAAAATAGTAACGGCAAGCTCCTGCGTTGTGATGGTACAGTATTGGTAAAAAGCCGGATTAGAATTAACCCAAAAAACAGGTAACACATTATGAAATATGTCTGCCCATTAATCGCTGTTTCAGACATCAGGCGCTCACGTGATTTTTACGAGAACCTGTTATACCAGAAAGTGAAGTACGACTATGGCGAGAACGTGACTTTTCAAGGTGATTTTACCATACATCTCTTATCACACTATCAAGCACTGATCGATAACAAAGAAATTCGAACGGGAGGCAATAATTTTGAGTTGTATTTCGAGTACGACGATATTGAGGAAATCGTCAAGAAATTAAAGGAAAGCAACGTCACATTTGTCCATGAGATCAGAGAGCAACCCTGGCGACAGAAAGTTGTTAGGTTTTATGATCCGGATGAAAATATAATCGAAATCGGCGAATCATTGGAATATCTGGCGTTTAGATTGAAAAATGAAGGTTTGTCAGTCGAACAGATAAGTAAAGCGACCGGTACATCGCTGGATTTTGTCAAAGAATCGCTGGAAAAATACGAAAAAAGAATAATGCATTAACGGTCAATCGCCGCCACACAAGATTTTAATCACAATCAACTTAACCGGCGATAACATGAAAGATAATCTATAAACCTCCAACACCATATAAAAAACATTAGGATTTAGGTGAATGTTCAAAGTTCTTGTCCCATCCTGCCTTATCCGCTGGCAGGAAGCTCAGACCGAAAGAATCTCTTCCAATCCCCCGGGACAATCTTCAACATATCACCAGCTAAAATAAAGGCAGAAATGATAAAGAACATAAAAATACCGGACATAATAAGTTCAAGGACTGAATACAAAAAAAAGTTCAGTTTATGCGAGATGTATCGCGCTTTTGTGCTGATCCCGGGCGCGGCGGCTGAAATGATTAACAATAAAAGAAAGAAATTAATCGACAAAGATTTTACTGAGAGATTACAATTGGCGGTGACCGAAGTAAACGGATGCGCCGCCTGTTCGTACGCTCACACCTACTTGGCATTGAAACAAGGAATGAGCAATGCCGAAATCAACTCTTTTCTAAGTGGCGATGGAAATTTCTTCAAGCCGGAAGAAGCCAAGGCGATATACTTTGCCCAACATTTTGCGGACACCCGTGGTTTGCCAAAAAAAGATGCTTATGAATCAATAATAAATGAATATGGAGTAGAAAAAACGAGAATCATTCTTGCGGCGGTACAGCTGATGACGGCGGGAAACATTTACGGTATTCCTTATAGCGCACTTCACTCAAGATTTAATGGGAAACCATACAAAGACAGTTCATTGATTTATGAATTAGGAATGCAAATAGCTGGCTTCATCTTGTTACCAATGGCTCTATTTCATGGTATTTTAAGAACCATTACGGGTTTCTCGAATATAAGACTTGATAAGGGTAAATACTCTGTTAAAAATGATGGCGTCAAATTTTATGAAAACAGTTGAAGAAAGCGTATTGATCGCCATGGATGGTTCCGATATGGAACTCTTTCCATTTATACCCTACATCCTCCAGGATCTTTGGGAAATCGGAGCAAACCCGGAAGCAATCATAAAATTGATCAGTAAACATTTTGACAATTATGCCGATTTAAAAGTTCTTGATCTGGGTTGTGGCAAAGGGGCTGTTTCGGTAAAGGTGGTAAAACAATTGGGATGCTATTGTCATGGAATCGACGCCATCCCCGAATTCATTACATTCGCCCGACAAAAAGCGGCTGAGTTTCGAGTCGGGCATCTTTGCAAGTTTGAAACCGGAGACATTCGCGAAAAAGTAAAATACCTGTCGAGCTACGATATAATTATCCTGGGCGCGATCGGACCGGTTTTTGGTGATTATTATGCAACCCTGACAACTTTATCAAAATGCATCAAGCCTAACGGAGTTTTCATAATTGACGATGGATACATCGACGACAACAGCGATTTCATTCACCCTCTGATACTTAAGAAAAGCGAACTCTTAAAACAAATTGAAAAAGCCGGAATGGTGCTGGTTGAAGACGACATTATGAACCCAGAAGACATCAAATATTCCGACGATTACATTTTTGATAATCTGAAAAAGAGATGTTATGAATTAATTGACAAATATCCTGACAAGCGCAACATTTTTCTCGATTATATCAAGAAACAGGAAATCGAAAATGACGTGCTTGAAAATAAAATAGTCCCAACGACAATGGTGATCAAGTTTAAAAATTAAATGACACACGCCATCAATTCAGAGTTAGGAAAAGATATTACGATCATTGACCTCACGCCTGATAATATTGCCGATTACGGCGTCTGTGGATACAAAGACGCTAATAAGCATCTGGAATTAAGAAGGAAAATCGACTGGTATCGGGAATTTTACCCGAAAGGACTGCGGATCAAGGCGCTGATTTCCAAATCCGGCGGCTACCAGGGTATGCTCGAATATATTCCCGGCATATATGCCCACCGACCCGTCAATGCCGAGGGCTATCTGTTCATTCATTGTATTTTCGTTGGCTTTAAAAAAGAATTTAAAGGCAAAGGCTACGCAACTCTGATGCTAAAGAATTGTATCGAGGAAGCCCGAAGTAACAATATGCTCGGCGTTGCCGTCGTCACCCGCAAAGGCTCTTTTATGGCTAAACGCGAGATATTCATCAAAAACGGATTTGTTTCAGTCGATAAAACCGAACCGGATTTTGAACTACTGGCGATAAAATTTGATAAAAAGGCGCCCAATCCCTCTTTCCGCAAAGTTTCTGCCGAAAAATACTCCCGGGGAGTGACGATTTTCCGTTCGGCGCAATGTCCTTACTCGGTGAAAAATGTCGATGCCATTCTTGAAACAGCCAAAAAACTGAAACTGCCGGCTAATCTGATCGAAATGAAAGATGTCGA
>JALOAB010000123.1 GCA_023229045.1 Fidelibacterota bacterium | reverse complement strand
GATTGAATAATAAAGACATCCTTGCCGCGAATATTGTCTTCCAGCTTGATCGTGATTTCACCATCACTGAAATTGCCAATCGTAACTTTTCCGGGAGTTAACCGGAGAATTTCATTGATCCGACATCCCAGTGCGGGATTGGATCTTCCACAAAAAATTATAGCATCGTCTTTCATTTTCAGGCTTTCCAAAAATCTTGCTCGGGGACCAGGATTCGAACCTAGATTAACGACTCCAAAGGCCGTGGTCCTGCCATTGGACGATCCCCGAATTATTTAGGTTGTTTTTCAAAAGGGAAGTAAGAATAATCTGTGTGTGGTAATCGGCCGGCATTAGGTTGAGTGGCCACCATCTCTCTGTTGGCAAAGACTCCAAACACAGTCGAGCTTTCCCGACAAGCCGCTTACCAAAGCGACTCCCGGATATGCTGGAAAAACAACAGATTCTCATTTTATTTCAAACAGCCAACATCAATTCCAAAAGAGGGCTAAATTTATACTCGGAAGAGCTTTTAACCAAGAAAATTGTCTGAATAAAAATCTATTTGATCGGTGTGGTGATGATAGTGTGCCATTGCGCGAGTCGCCTGGCGGCTTCACGGGCGGTTTTTTGACTTTTGTATATTCCAAATACAGCCGCGCCGCTTCCCGATAAACCGGCGTACAGGGCGCCGGCCTGCCGGATTTGGGCTTTAATCTGAGCCAATTGCGGATAAACCGGAAAAACGATGTCTTCAAACTGATTTTCAAATAATTCCCAATGAATCCGTCCATCGTTGATCAATTCGTTTAGCTTGTAGGCTGGTTTAGCGTTCTTAGGGTCGAATTGTCGGTAAGCCCAGGCGGTTGAAATATTGATCTCGGGAAGAGCCAGCAGAATAACAAAATCCTCCGGAAGGGTCAGCGGTTCGAGAATTTCGCCTACGCCGCCGCCGGATTGGGTTTTGCCGTGGATATAAAACGGCACGTCACTGCCGATCGCACGCGCCAGCCGGATCAGGTTGTCGTCACTTAAGTTGATTTGCCAGACTTTGTTTAAAAACTTCAAGACGGTTGCGGCATTGGAACTGCCGCCCCCAAGTCCGGCTCCAATCGGAATATTCTTGATCAGGGTAATATGATAGGGTTGGGCATGCGGGGCGATCTGTTCCATTCTTCGATAAGCCCGACTGCAGAGGTTATCGGCGCTGGTGGCGAGTTCCGGATAATTTGAATGAAGCCCGAAATTTGCCGCCGGCGAAAATTCCAGAATATCATGCAGAGCAACTTCCTGAAAAAGAGTGCTGAGATTGTGGTAACCATCGGGACGGCGACCGGTGATACGCAGTGCCAGATTAATCTTAGCGTAGGACTTGATTTTAACCGAGGTGGCTTTTGGCATAATTTAAAGCGGCGGTAAGGCGCGCCAGGCAGGTCTCACGGTCAAAAATAGCGGCAATCTGATGAATCTCGGGTCCCTGTGACGCCCCGGTCAGCGCCGCGCGTACGGTCATCCAGAGCGGTTTACCCTTGATGCCAATCTCTTTTTGAACATTTTTTATTGCAGTGACAAAAGTATCGCCATTAATAATTGATTCCTCATCAATAAGCCGAATTAAAGTCGTCAGAATCGGAATACTCGTTGGTGAAATTAAATATTCCTGAATTTCCGGAGCTTCATAAGAAAGCGTATCCGCTAAAAAGAAAGCCGTTTTTTGAGGAATTTCGGAAAAGGATGATAAGCCATCCTTAATTGCGATCAACATCGCCAGCAGTCGCTCATCATTCCAATAATTCCGGTTTTTAACATTATGGCGGCGCAGGCTTTCGTCCAGATATGGCCGGGCACAACTTAACAATTGCGCCGGAGGCAGATTGCGGATATAGAGACCGTTAATCCAGTTGAGTTTTTCGACCCCGAAAATCGCGCCACTTTTGCTGACGCGTTCCAGAGAGAATTCGCTGATCAACTCATCCATTGAGAATATTTCGCGGTCGTCACCCGGATTCCAGCCTAACAGTGCCAGAAAATTGATCAAAGCTTCCGGCAGATAGCCTTTTTGACGGTAATCTTCAGCCGCAACGTCGCCCTGACGCTTGGAGAGTTTGCTTTTATCCGGATTGAGCAATAACGAAAGGTGCGCAAACTTTGGCAAATCCCAGCCGAAAGAGCGGTAAAGTAAAACATGCTTGGGGGTGCTCGGCAACCACTCCTCGCCGCGAATGACGTGACTGATCTGCATCAGGTGATCATCAACTACATTGGCGAGATGGTATGTCGGAAATCCGTCCGATTTAAGCAATACCTGATCGTCTATCTGACTCACCGGAAAAGTTATTTTACCGCGAATCAGATCGTCAACCTCGATTGCGCCTTCGGTTGGGACTTTCATCCGGATGATATGCTGTTCATCAGACTCCAGGCGCCGTTTCACCTCATTGGCGGAAAGATTTCGGCAATGATTGTCGTATCGCGGCGGAATCTTGCGGGCGGTCTGCCATCCCTTTAATTGTTTTAAGCGCTCGGCCGGACAAAAGCAGTAATAAGCCTGCTCGTTGTCAATCAGTTGGCTGACATATTGACGATACAATTCCAGCCGTTCCGACTGAACATAAGGCCCGGCGTCGCCGCCGATTTGCGGCCCTTCGTCCGGTTTAATGCCCGACCAATCGAGTGTTGCCAACAGGTTTTCGACTGCACCGGGTACTTTGCGACGTTGGTCGGTATCTTCGATGCGTAAAATAAAACGCCCGTTATTTTTTCTGGCATATAAATAATTATAAAGAGCGGTGCGTAATCCACCGACATGTAAAAATCCGGTCGGACTGGGTGCAAAACGCGTCCTAACCATTAGCTAGCCCTCTCTAACCTTTTGGCTTTGTGGTTGACATACCAGGCAATCAATATCGCCAGTAATATGAGAACAACTATACTGGCAATTTGATTATATTTCGCGATAAATCCGGCAATAGCCTGACGGTTCTCGCCTATAAGGCGTCCCAGAATGAAAATCAGTCCGTTCCAGGCAATTATGCTCAATGAGGTATATAAAATAGCTGGTAGAAATTTTAACCGGGTGAATCCGGCCATAAAAGCCATTAAAAGGCGTGAGCCGGGAACAAAACGTCCTACTGCCAGCCCCCAGTAGCCATGTTGATGTACTCTCCGATCCATTTTCGCCATTCTTTCCGGCGACAGTACCCTGAATTTTTTCCTGTCAACAAACGTTCTACCCCAAAAATGGGCAACAAAATAGATGAAAATAAAACCTGCTATAGCCGCGGTAATCGTCAGTAGAAAAGTAAGATATGGCCGCAGGATCCCGATCCCCACTAAGTATGAAGAGAAAGCTAAAACGGCATCGCCAGGTACGAATGGAACGGTGTTTTCCAGAAAAATCAGCAGAAACAGGATTGCATATACGATCCAGCCGGAGTCAGAAGTCAACAAGTCTATCAGGGCATTCATAATGACAGCAGGGTCGCGGTTGCCAGGGCGACCATTCCCTCGCCTCGACCGATAAAGCCTAATCCCTCCGTCGTCTTGGCTTTGATGGAAACATTCTCAAGGGCTAAATGCAGGCAATCGGCCAGGCTCTGGCGGATTGCCGGAATATACGGCCGCATTTTTGGCATTTGCGTAATGATCGTAGCGTCTACCTGACCGATTTGAAAACCGGTCGCAGTTATCATTTCCCGCGTTTTCTCCAGAAGAATCAGGCTGGAAATATCTTTATATTTTGCATCGGTATCCGGAAAATGGGTGCCGATATCATCCAGCGCGGCGGCTCCTAATAAAGCATCGATAATCGCGTGAGTTAAGACATCCGCATCGGAATGTCCCAGCAAGCCTTTCTCAAAAGGGATGGTCACTCCGCCCAGAATCAGCGGTCGCCCTTCACAAAAGCGATGCGTGTCGACTCCATTTCCCAAACGATATTTCTGCATTTTAAAGCTTCCGGTTTTCCAAAATGGATTTTGCGATTTTCAAATCATTTTGACAAGTAATTTTTAAATTTTCCGCGGAGCTTTCGACTACCGCCACCCGTCCGCCAATTAATTCCACTAACATGGAATCATCGGTAGCCGTGATGTCTTTCGTTCTGGCGTTGGCGTAAGCCTTTTCCAGGACAGAGCGCTGGAAAACTTGCGGGGTCTGACCATGCCATATTTTATAGCGGTCAAGGGTTTTTAAAATCCGGTTGGCGCTGACCTCTTTCATTGTATCTACAGCCGGACTCGCCAGGATAGCGCCGTCATAATTGGTACAAAGGCCGATCGCTTGCCGCACCAGTTCCGCTTGGAAAAACGGCCGGACTCCGTCATGAACTATAACGATCTGCGTCAACGGGTCAAGCGCCTGCAGACCGTTAAAGACCGAATCCTGGCGACGCTTACCGCCCTCGACGATTTTGATGGGGATAGTGGACGGCGGCAGGCAGGCTTTCAATTCCGGCGTTTTTATCTGATCGGCGACGACAACGATCAACTCCCTTAAATCGTCGATTTTCAGGATACTTTCGATGGAATATGCCAGGAGCGGCTTGCCTGCTAAAATTAAAAATTGTTTCGGCGACGGCGTTCCCATACGGCGACCGATGCCGGCGGCTACGATTATGGCGCTGGTGGAAGTGCTTTCAGCCAATTTTTATCAGATAATTATCATTGCGTCGCCGTAACTGAAGAAGCGATATTTTTTCTTGACGGCTTCCTGGTAGCCTTTCATAATCAGCTCGTGCCCGGTAAAGGCTGAAACTTGCATAATCAGGGTCGATTTGGGTTGATGAAAATTGGTAACCAGAACATCGACCATCTTAAATTCATAGGGCGGATGAATGAACTTGTCAGTCCAGCCGCGGCGCGGCGTAATTTGAAAACCCGATACGGTAACTGTTTCAAGCGTCCGGACCACCGATGTCCCGACGGCTACAATTCTTTTTCCTCTGGACCGGGCTTCGTTGATCGCCAGAGCTGTATCGGCCGAAACCTCAAAGTATTCAGAGTCCATCCGGTGGCGCGATAAATCCTCAACTGTGACCGGTCGGAAAGTGCCCAGTCCGATATGTAAAACAATAGGATGGATTTTCACTCCCTTATCTTTGATTTTCTGCATTAGATCCAGGGTAAAGTGTAAACCGGCGGTCGGGGCGGCCACCGCTCCCCGTTTCCTGGCATACACCGTTTGATATTTCTCCTTGTCCTCTTCGGTTGGCTCGCGATCGATATATGGCGGGAGCGGCGATTGACCGACTTCATCGATCAATTTATAAAGGGTTTCTTTGGGTATATTATTGAAACGAACTACCCGACCTCCGGATACGGTATTGTCAATCACATCGCACTGAACGCCTTCGGCGATGGTCAGTTTATTGCCAATCCTGACTTTACGGGCGGGTTTGACCATTACCTCCCAAAGACTATTCTCCAGCTCGCGCAACAAAAAAACTTCGACTTTTGCTTCGGTGCGATCCTTGGTCGCCGAGAGCCGGGCCGGATAGACCTTGGTCTCGTTCACCACCAGCAGATCGCCGGGATTTAAATAATCGACTATATCGTAAAATTTTTTATGAGCGATAGTTTTTTGAGCACGGTTTATGACCATAAGTTTAGAATGATCGCGTTGCTTGATTGGGTGCTGGGCGATGAATTCTTCGGGCACATTATAATCGAAATCGGAAAGGCGCATTTGAGTTCCTCCTAAATAAAGAGCTTCTGCTGAGAATCGTTTATATCTTTATCAAAATATTTATAGGTTTCGCGGGTTGCCTGACGTCCGCGGGCGGTACGCTGAATCAAGCCCTGTTGAATCAGATAGGGTTCATAGACATCCTCGATCGTTTCAGATTCCTCACCGATCGCGACCGAGAGATTATTCAATCCGACCGGTCCGCCGGCGAATTTATCGATGATGGTTAACAGAATCTGGCGGTCCATGTTATCCAGTCCCAGTTCATCAATATCGAGCATTTTTAAGGATTGGTCGGCTACCTTTTTGTCGATAACACCAGCGGCTTTGACCTGGGCGTAATCGCGGGTTCGGCGCAAGATGCGATTAGCAACACGAGGAGTACCGCGACTGCGCTTGGCAATTTCGGTGGCTCCGTCAGGTTGCAGTTCAATATCCAGAATTTTAGCGGTGCGCATCAATATCTGGAAAAGATCCTGGGGGGAGTAATAGTCCATGCGTAAAATCACGCCGAAGCGATCGCGCAAGGGTGAGGTCAAATGACCCAGACGGGTGGTGGCGCCGATCAGAGTAAACTTCTCCAGATTGAGCTGGATACTGCGGGCGCTTGGACCTTTATCGATTACAATATCGATACGGTAATCCTCCATAGCCGAGTAGAGATACTCTTCCACAACACTGTTGAGACGGTGAATTTCATCAATAAAAAACACATCGCGGGCCGCCAGATTGGTGAGCATACCTGCCAGATCGCCGGCTTTTTCGACCACCGGTCCCGAGCTGGTCCGAATATTCACTCCCAGTTCCCGGGCTACGATGTATGCCAGGGTGGTTTTGCCCAGTCCCGGCGGGCCGAATAACAGCACATGATCCAGAGCCTCACCGCGTTCCTGGGCGGCGGATATGTACAATCTCAGATTCTCAACCACACTTTTCTGCCCGACAAATTCTTCAAAAGCAGACGGACGCAGAGTCTTTTCATACTCAAGATCTTCAACCAGCTTTTGGGGATCGGTCAAATCGGAGCGCACAGAATTACCTATCTTCTAATCCTTTGATGATTTTATTTTACCGGTTGACAACTATGCGACCGGTACCCGTCAG
>JALOAB010000122.1 GCA_023229045.1 Fidelibacterota bacterium | reverse complement strand
ATCCAACCGGAAAAAGCAATGCCGCCAGTGAAGTACCTACGGCTTTTTTATAAGGATATTTGAAAATTGATATAAGCGCCGGTACGATTATGACCCCGCCACCGATTCCGAACAATCCGGCCATGATTCCAGCCACCACTCCTAACCCTATGAAGAATATAGCCGGAAAGGATTGGCCTGATGCTTCATGAAATTCCATTTTAAGCGGTTTTGATTTGGTGTCGAAAACCGCTTTGAGATCAAGGTAAGTCAAGGCGACATACACCAGGAATATACCGTATAGTCGTTTCAGGATCGGACCGGGAATTTCCAACGCCGAGAATGATCCGCCGGCAACTCCGATGAAAATTCCCAGGGCGATTAATAATGCCGGGCGGACGGCGACCATCTTCTCTTTGTAATATGTCAAAACCGCCAGAATGCCGACTGGCAGGAGTAAGGCCGCAAGAGAGGTGCTGTTGGCCGCCAGTTGCGAAAAATGGAAAAACCAGATCAGAATGGGTACAATTACAATTCCTCCTCCAATCCCAAATAATCCGGATAGAATCCCGGCAAATAGTCCGATCAGTACAAAAAGTATTGGTGTAGTCATTAAGCGTTACTCATTATTAGCGTCAACGATACGAAAGAATTATCTAAAATCCATAAGAAAATTGTACGAAACAGAAAAAACAGTACTCAATTATAAGTGATATTTTGATCTCTATCAATCTGACTTTATGTCCTAAAAGGAAACTGGCACATCATTTGTAAAATACCATGCGCTATTTGAGCGATAAAAAAATGCGAACGACAAATAATAAATCAATTTGAAAGGAGAAATTCTATGGCAATTAAACCATTAGCAGATCGAGTTTTGGTGAAACCGCTGGTTTCTAATGAGAAAACCGCTGGCGGTATTTATCTGCCTGACACTGCAAAAGAAAAACCCCAGGAAGGTACCGTTATCGCCGTCGGTCCGGGGAAAGTATCTGATGATGGCAAGAAAATCGCGATGGAAGTCAAAGTTGGAGATCGCGTTCTGTATGGAAAATATTCCGGTACGGAAGTCACGCTTGATGGTGAAGAACATCTGATCATGCGTGAAAGTGATATTTTTGCAATTCTTTAATAATCAATATAAAGGAGTCAGAAATGGCAAAACAAATCGATTATGAGATACAAGCCAGGACCGCCCTGAAAAATGGTGTGGATAAACTGGCAAATGTCGTGAAAGTAACGCTGGGTCCCAAAGGACGCAACGTCGTGATTGAAAAGAAATTTGGCGCCCCGACGATCACTAAAGATGGTGTCACGGTTGCCAAGGAAGTCGAGTTGAAAGACAAACTCGAAAATATCGGCGCCCAGATGGTAAAGGAAGTAGCTTCCAAAACCTCGGACATTGCCGGTGACGGCACCACGACCGCAACCGTTCTGGCGCAAGCCATAATTGCCGAAGGCATCAAGAACGTGACAGCCGGAGCCGATCCGATGGATCTGAAGCGGGGTATCGATACGGCTGTGCATGAAGTCATCAACAGCCTGCAAAAAATCAGTAAAGCCGTCACCAACAGCAAAGATGAAATTGCCCAGGTTGGTACGATTTCGGCTAACAATCGTAAAGTTCGCCGCATGTTGAAAGACGACGCCGGCAAGGAAGACATCGTTGAAGTACCGATTGGCGTTCTGATTGCCGAAGCCATGGAAAAGGTCGGCAAGGAAGGTGTCATTACCGTAGAGGAAGCAAAAAGTACGCTGACGACTCTGGATTTGGTCGAAGGTATGCAGTTTGATCGCGGCTACATTTCGGCCTATTTCGTCACAAATGCCGAAGCCATGGAAACGGTTCTGGAAGATGCCTACCTGTTGATTTATGACAAGAAGATCAGCAATATGAAAGACCTTCTGCCGATTCTGGAAAAAGTTTCCCAGATGGGTCGCTCACTCTTGATTATTGCCGAAGACGTGGAAGGCGAAGCCCTGGCGACTCTGATCGTCAACAAACTGAGAGGAACATTACGGGTCGCGGCTGTGAAAGCTCCGGGTTTTGGCGATCGCCGCAAAGCCATGCTGGAAGATATTGCCGTACTGACCGGCGGCAAAGTAATTTCCGAAGAGGCTGGTTATAAGCTAGAAAATGCCAATGTTTCATATCTCGGAAGCGCCAAACGGATCGTGATTGATAAAGACAACACGACAATCGTCGAAGGCGCTGGCAAATCCGAAGATATTAAAGGCCGTATCAAACAGATCAAAGCCCAAATCGAAACCACGACTTCGGATTATGATAAGGAAAAACTTCAGGAACGGTTGGCAAAACTTTCAGGCGGAGTCGCCGTCCTGAAAGTCGGTGCCGCTACCGAAATCGAAATGAAGGAGCTCAAAGCATTAGTCGAAGACGCTCTGCATGCAACCCGGGCCGCTGTCGAAGAAGGTATCGTGCCGGGTGGTGGAGTAGCTCTGATCAGATGTATCCCCGCTCTCGATAAGATCAAAGTATCGGGTGATCAAATGGTCGGCGTTAAAATTATTAAACGCGCTCTTGAGGAGCCGCTTCGTCAGATCGCTAAAAATGCCGGTCACGAACCGTCCATAGTTGCCCAGAAAGTCAAAGAAGGTAAAGATGACTTTGGCTTTGACGCTTATCAGGAAGAATATATCAACCTGTATAAAGCCGGTATTATCGATCCGACTAAAGTAGCCCGCATTGCCCTGCAAAATGCCGCAAGCATTGCCGGACTGATGCTGACTACCGAAGCCGTCGTTACCGAAATTCCGGAAAAAGAACCAGCCGCTCCGCCCATGCCTCCGGGTGGCGGAATGGGTGATATGTATTAATAAAATGAAAATCCCTTCCATGAAGAGCCTCTGTATCTATCAGAGGCTCTTCTTTTTTTTATGGATATTCTGTTTCTTTGTGAATAATTTTAGACGGATTTTTAAAATATATAACTTTAGATCAAGGAGGAATTATGGCTGGAATATGGGACGATATTAAAAAAAGTGTTGGTGGATTTGCATCCAAAGCCGCTGAAAAAGCCGGAGAGTTTACGCGGGAAGCGGCTGAAAAAGCCGAGGAAATGACTCAACTCGGTAAAGTTAAGCTGGATCTTTTTCAGATAAAAAGAGACATCGAGAAAAAATACACGGAATTAGGTATTATGGTTTATGGTCTTCTGAAAAAAGCTAAGAAACCCAACATTTCCGGAAATGAGAAAGTGATTAAACTGGTAGAAGATCTTAAAAATCTGGAAAAACAGGTCAAAGAAAAAGAAGCGCACTATCAGAAGATCCGCAGTATCGTCAAAGAAGACGATGATACCACACCAACTGCTCCAGCTGAATCCAAAACAGCTAAAAAGGCTTAATCAGAACTTTGTTGGCCGGAACTGGCCATGACTAATTTGCAGTCATTAAAAAATAACCTTAGGGATCCTTCGAATGAGGTATTGCGGCGCTATTTCGAGGAGATAAGCTCCGAAAAACCACTCACTCCGGATCAAGAGGTTGAACTGGCAAAAAAAGTCAAAACCGGTGATAAGGAAGCCCTTGACCGACTCCTTAAGGCTAATTTGCGGTTTGTGGTATCCGTAGCAAAAAAATATCAAGGCTACGGCTTATCCCTGCTGGATTTAATCAATGAAGGCAATATTGGATTAATCAAAGCGGCACGTCGCTTTGATGAGACCCGCGGTTTCAAATTCATTTCGTATGCCGTTTGGTGGGTGCGGCAAACCATTTTACAGGCAATTTCGGACTATTCACGCTTGGTGCGCCTGCCGCTTAATGTCGTGGGAAGTTTAAATAAAATCACCAAAATTACGACCGAATTCGAACAGGATTATGAACGTGAACCCACCCATGAAGAAATCGAATTGATGTTGCAGAATGAAAAAATTGACATCGATTCAGCCCGCCAGTTATCAGAGGGCGCTATCAGCATCGACGCTCCCATAGGCAATGATCAGAGTAGTACGTTGCAGGATATATTGCCCGGACAGGATGATAACGATCCGGTATCAGGTCTGACTCAGGCATCATTTCACTTTGAAATCAAGCGGGCTCTGGGAACTCTGGATAAGAGAGAAGCCTATGTCTTATGCCTTTATTTTGGTATCGACCAGGAATTACCACTCAATCTCGAAGATATTGCTGAACGTCTGCACCTGACTCGCGAAAGGGTTCGCCAAATTAAAGAAAAAGCCCTGAGAAAATTGCGACATAATCGACGCGCATTGAATCTGAGGGGTTTTCTTGGATAAGAAAATAGTTGACTTAATTCAAACTATTGATTAAAATTCACACTGAATTGAGAAAACCGGGCGAAAGATTAACTAACTAAATGATAAAAGTACCCAAACTTTTATTTGTATTGAATACCCGGAAGAACGTGCGTTCGTTCTCGATCACCTGGGGTAAGATGATCACCTTAATAACGGTGGGTATTTTCTTGTTCACCTTTATAGTTATCCTGGGAGCTAATTTTCTTTCCAACATAGTATATCAAACTAAGTTGACTCGTCTGCGGAAAAACAATAATCGTCTGGTTACCACTTTTTACGATTTGAATTATCGGATTCAGAAAATGGAATCCGATATAAACGTTTTGGTGGAAAAAGATAAGGCGCTCCGCACCTATAGTGATCTCCCGACAATCGATCAGGATATCCGCAAGCTCGGTGTTGGAGGTCGTTTAATGCCCAAATCCGATGAATTGGATGAACTACTTCCCGGCAGTGATATAAAAGTCTCGGAATTAGTCAATAATCTTGACCGCCTAGCCCGCGAGGTAAAATTTGAGCGTCTCAGCTATGAGACGATTTATGATGCTTTTAGAAATCGTTCGGATCAGATTCAATCCACGCCTTCAATCAGACCAGTCTATACTGGATTTATCAACGACGGTTTTGGGTATCGGCGTGATCCTTTTACCGGGCGCCGTGAATTTCATTATGGAATTGATATAACCTCTCCAAGTGGTACACCGGTGTTCGCCACAGCCGACGGCGTCGTGGGTGAAGCGCGCTACCAGGGAGGTTATGGGAACGTAGTAAAAATTAACCACGGTTATGGTTATTCAACGATATATGCGCATCTATCCAAAATAAACGTTAGGGGCGGCGATACTGTCCGAAGAGGTCAAAAGGTTGGAGAAGTTGGTGCATCCGGACGCTCAACCGGACCGCACCTGCATTATGAAGTGAAGCAATTCAACATCAACAAGAATCCACTCGACTTTTTCTTCTCCGGTTATATTCGTTAATTACCAATCTACTCTCAATATTTAGACCTAAACGCGTTTTTATTTAAAAAACCGCTTTTATATTATAAATTTCGGTAGTTACAATGGATGCAAAGAAATATTATATCGAAACCTACGGCTGTCAAATGAACCAAGCCGATTCTGAGTTGATAGCCGGTCTGCTTCAGGATGTTTGCTATCGACCGACATCCAATCCTGAAAATGCCGATATAATTCTGATCAATTCTTGCAGTGTACGTGAAAATGCCGATCGCAGAGCCATCGCGCGACTATCGCAATTTAAAAGTTTAAAAAAAAGTAAACCGGAGCTTTTACTCGGTTTGATCGGTTGTGTAGCGCAAAGGGATCAAGGTGCCATTCTGACCGATAAGAAATACGTAGATTTGATTCTGGGACCGGATACCTATCGCAATTTACCTGAGATAATTAGTCAAGCCCAAATCCCGTACGTCGATGTAAATCTATCACGAACGGAAGTTTATGACGATCTTGTTCCAATCCGCAGTAGTACCGTCAACGCCTGGGTATCTATTATGCGCGGTTGTAATAAATTTTGCAGTTTTTGTATTGTCCCCTATTTGCGTGGCCGCGAACGCAGTCGCTCACCGCTCAGTATTGTCAACGAGATTAAAAAGGCGCTGAAAGACGGTCATAAGGAAGTGACCTTACTGGGACAAAATGTCAATTCTTACCATTATGCCGAATATCGCTTCCCGGAATTGCTCGAAGCAGTCGCCGCCATTCCGAATCTGCGCCGGATTCGCTTTACTTCGCCTCATCCGCGCGATGTCAATGAGCAGATGTTGGAAGTTATGCGCTCGCATCCCAACATTTGTAAGCAGATCCATCTGCCATTGCAAGCCGGCTCTTCCCGCATCCTGAAGCTGATGAATCGTACCTATGATCAGGAGCATTATCTGAGAGTCGTCGAGATGATCCGCACCTATCTGCCGCAAGCGGCTATCACAACTGATATTATCGTTGGCTTCCCGGATGAAACTTCAGACGATTTCGAACAGACTTTAGAGGTAATGCGGGCTGTTAAATTTGATACGGCTTTTATGTTTAAATATTCTCCGCGAGTCGGAACTAAAGCGGCTGAAATGGATGATAATATACCGGAAGAAGAAAAATCGCGACGCCTGAAAGTTGTTATTCAACTCCAGAAAAAACACACTCTGGAGCGTAACAAATCCTTGGTCGGCACCATCCAGGAAATCCTGATTGACGGGAGCAGTAAGAAAAATCCGGCTGAGATGAGCGGACGAACCGATACGAATAAAATTGTGGTCCTGAAAGAAGGGCGCTCCCAAATCGGAGAATTTTGCAGAGTCAAAATCGAAGAAGCCGTGGGAGTATCATTATTTGGTAAAATCACTTAAATTTCGAGGGTATTATGAAAATTCTACGTTGGATCGTCACAGTTTTGATCATGTTCTTAATTGTGTTGTTTGTTATTCAGAATTCAAATCTGAATCCACCGGTGACAATCAAATTTTTCTGGAAGTCATCCGCAGTTGAAATTGATG
>JALOAB010000121.1 GCA_023229045.1 Fidelibacterota bacterium | reverse complement strand
ACTTTCGCGGTATCTATTACCGAACCGCCGCCGATGGCGATGATCAGTTCGGCGCCAATGTTTTTCACGGCGTTAATCGCCTGCTGGCAACTTGTCAGGGATGGATTCTCTTCAATATCGGAATAAATAAACGGTTTATAAATTACATCAATCAAACGCCCGAACTGCTCGGTTTTTTCAAACCATTTATAGCAGAAAAGTACTGTTTGTAATGGCTTATCAAATGTTCTTAAATATTCGGCGATCGACTGAATATAATCATCGCTGTACTGAATCTTAACCGGATTATAATATGTCCATTTATTCATCAGAATAATTCCTGGACAGCGTCGCGCATCGCTTCCGGCGGATCGGATGGTCTGCCTAGTTCGGCAATGGTGCCCGATTTTATCGGAATATTGATAAACAGCGGTTTGGCGTATTGCGCAATTTTCTCTAACATCGTTCCAAATTCAGTCGGGCTATTAATATCCAATACGCTGAGATAGCCGCAATTTTTGGCTACCTGTGTAAAGTCCACTACCGACGAAACCGTCTTCTGCCCGCCGGTCGATTCATACTGACTATTATTAAAAAGAATGTGAATGAAATTTGCCGGTCTATAATATCCGATCGTCGATAAAGTGCCCATTTTCATCAGCAAGGCGCCATCGCCATCCAGCGCGAAAACCCGACGCTGAGGATCGCTTTCACAAAGCCCCAGACCGATGGACGCCAGGCAACCCATCGAGCCCATCATGTAGAATTTGCCTTTTATCTCCATTTTCTGATATAATTCGCGTCCGGAAAATCCGGTCGCTCCCAGCACAATATCATCCGCTTTCAGGAATGATTCCAGAATCTTTAAATAATCGAGCCGAATATAACCTGCATCCTCTTGAACCTTTTTAATCGGGGTATTATACTTTTCAAAATATCCCTTTTTTACGATAAATGCCACCGGCGTCGAAGACTCGTCAATATACTTTTTAGCTTTACGTAAACTGTCTTCTAAATATTGTACGCTATCCTCTAAAATATAGAATGGTATTTTAAATACTTTCAGAATATCCTGGAGCGTCTCGCCCATGATTTTATGCTGGGGAGCGTCTTTGATGCCCGGTTCAGCCCGCCATGAAATCAGCAACAGCGCCGGTAATTTGTATAAAAGTTGTAATGATGAAAGCGGATTGATAGCATTTCCCAGACCGTCGCTCTGCATATATACTACCGGAATCCGGTTGGCAAGTGCGAATCCGCCCGCTAATCCCATTGCCTCACCTTCAGACGAACAGATATAATGCTTAATCGCATTATCAGTCTGCAGATAATTGATCAATTCCTTGAAAATTGAGCAAGGAACGCCGGTAATCGGTGCAAAACCCTTCGCTTGTAACATTTCAATAAATTTTTCAACTTTCATCATATGCTCCGTAGGTCTATTTCCATTCCGGAATTAAAGTCAATATTTCCTTGATTGGCATGCAGTACTGGTCGGCTTCAAGGGCTCTTTCGTTTTCCAGGATCGTCTGGGCGGTCTTGACCATTGCGGGATAGGCGCTTCTTAACAATTGATTGGCATAGATAACGATATTGACTCCATATTCCTGTAACTGAGTTTCGGTCACGGAATTATAAGTGGAGGGAACTACGACCAATGGAACTCTTTTGGGCAACTTTTTAAATTCCTCACAAAAAGTAAATATTTCAGCCGGATCTTTTTCCTTACTATGGATCATAATGCCGTCGGTGCCGGCTTCGATGTAGGCGCGCGCCCGTTTCAAGGCATCTTCAAGCCCTTTTTTCAATATCAGACTTTCGATGCGGGATATGATCATGAAATCTTCAGTGACCTGTGATTTTTTACCCTGCTTGATTTTATAACAAAAGTTATCGATAAGATCCTGTTGCTGTTCGACGTCGGTCCCGAAAAGCGAGTTCTTTTTCAAACCAATTTTATCTTCGATAATAATCGCTGAAATCCCCAGCCGCTCCAGACTTCGTACCGTATAAACAAAGAGTTCGGGAATGCCGCCGGTGTCGCCATCGACTATGATAGGTTTGGTGGTAACTTCCAGGATGTCGCTGATCGTGGTGATGCGCGATGTCAAATCCACCAGTTCGATATCCGGCTTGCCCTTGGCGGTCGAATCGGTCAGACTGCTGATCCAGATCGCGTCAAATTCACGCGACTGATTGTTCTTGATGACTTTAATATTTTCAGCGATCAGACCGGTTAAGCCGTTATGGGCTTCAATCACCCGCACGATCGGCTTGGCATCGATCAGACGCCGCAGTTGCTTCATCCTTATCTCGGACGTAGTGCCGATTTCCTTGACTCGGGCGTTCAGATAAGTTGATGAAATCCCTTTCGTATAAGGCACTTCGATTAATTGTCCACCCCATTCCGCCAATGCATTGATTATTTTTGCCCGAATGTCCTGCTGAATTCCGGTTTTCCAGTCGTCCCCGTGAACGACGTAATCGGGTTTGATTTTTCGCAGATTGGGAACGTAATCGAGCGTCTCCTGCGGTACGACTTCCGCAACGCCTTTGATAGCTTTAACGATAATTTCTCTTTGTTCATAAGTCAAATAAGGCAGACGTTTGTAACTGGCAATGGCCTGATCGGTCAGCAAACCAATGATTACCTCGCCATATTTTTGAGCCTCGTTGATGATGTTTAAGTGCCCGGGATGGATCAGATCGGCGCTCATACCAACATAGACTTTTTTCATATTTTCTCCTTTAAAAAATTGTAATTCAATGACAAATCGCTTTTACTTCAGATAATCACCATATGCATAGCCGCGACCATAAAGTGACCCACTTATGCTTCTCCGGCTGATGATCAAAATTTTTCAATCAGCATATCCAATCGATCGCAGAAATCGTAAATCATCATCTCTTTATCATTTGGAGATTTGATAGAAGTTAGAGCCTTCCGTCGTATTCTTTTAGAATTCCCTTGACATCATAAACTATTGCATTGCCATTTTTCAGGCTTGCTAGATCCAGTGACTTGAATACGTCATGAGCGACGGCTAATACTATGGCGTCATAGTGTGGAATTTTATTATTTTTTAATTTCATATCGAAATCACTTATTAATTCCACTCCGTATTCGTGTTTGACTTCCTTTGGATCCGCCCACGGATCATAGACATCGACCTGACATCTGTATTGTTGAAGTTCAGTCACAATATCGATCACACGCGAATTGCGCACATCCGGGCAATTTTCCTTAAAAGTCACCCCCAGAATTAACACCCGCGAAGCATGGATCGTTTGCCCTTTTTTGATCATCAATTTGACAACCTGTTCGGCCACATAGGAGCCCATAGAATCGTTGATCCGGCGACCGGCCAGAATTACCTCGGGGTGATAACCGATTTCCTGGGCTTTATGGGTTAGGTAATAGGGATCAACACCGATGCAATGGCCACCGACCAGACCGGGCTGAAAATGCAGAAAATTCCATTTGGTGCCAGCCGCTTCCAATACTTCCTTGGTATCGATATTCATCATATTGAAAAGCTTGGCCAGCTCATTGACAAAAGCGATATTGAGGTCGCGCTGAGTATTCTCAATTACTTTAGCGGCTTCGGCTACTTTCAACGAAGACACCAGAAAGGTTCCGGCGGTAATGATAGTCCGGTAGAGCGCATCGACTTTCTGACCGATTTCGGGCGTCGATCCGGAGGTGATTTTCTTAATTTTCGTTACGGTATGAACCTTATCGCCGGGATTGATGCGTTCCGGTGAAAATCCGCAGAAAAAGTCTTTATTGAAACGCAGACCACTGCCCTTCTCCAGGATCGGCACACAGACCTCTTCGGTGCATCCCGGATAGACGGTCGATTCGTAAATGATAATGTCGTCCTTTTTGATTACTTTACTGATCGTTTCGGTGGCTTTAACAACCGGTGTCAGATCGGGGCGTTTGTAGCGATCGATGGGAGTTGGCACGGTAACGATATAGTAATTACACTGACGGATATCATCGAGCTGATCGGTCAGGAAAAGACCGGTTTGACCGTTTTTATCAATCAGGACCGATTTCAACAAGTCGTCTTCTACCTCTAAAGTGTTATCATGTCCCTGTATTAATTCATTCACGCGTTCTTTCTTAATATCGAAGCCGGTTACCGGGAATTTCTTGCCAAATTCTACCGCCAGCGGCAAGCCGACATAACCAAGACCGATGATTCCGATTCTTTGTGTATGCATTAGCACTCCGTTTTAGGTTTAGGTTAAGGTTTAGGTTTAGGTTAAGGTTAAGGTTAAGGTTAAGGATAAAATTTTAGGTAAGAACGAATTAAGATCATGCTTGGTGATCCTGTAATGATAAGATTATTTTATTCAGACTTATGGCAATATTATTCAGTTTTACAAATAAGTCTTCATAAGAATCATCAGAAAAATATTGTATTCTATGACCATATTCTAAATGATTTTGGGTCTCATAGATTGATCCTCGGGCATAGTAGTAAAAGTTGGTTTTTTCAGCGGTGTGTTTTCTACCGAATGCTTCTGCGATATTAGCAGAAATACTTAATGCCGAGCGACGCATTTGAGAGGTTAGTCCATAATCTTCTTTCCGTGGAAGTTTGCTGGTTAAGTTAAAAACGGATTCAGCGATTTCTATAGCTTCCCGCCAAACCGGCATATCTCTGAAACTTTTAAACACTTTTTTCCCTCACCGTCGATTTATCTCTCTCTCCATCTCAACCTCAACCTCGAAATTACAGTTTCAGCGGCAATGCCACCTTCTGCCCGCTTTGGGCTGATTTATAGATCGCGATGATCAATTCGAGACTCTTGCGCCCACTGCGACCATCGGTATTGGCTTCCTCGTTGCCATTTAAAACCTCAATGACATTCTTATAGTAAGGCAGATGACCGAGACCGTAAATATTGGGCGGGGTATAATTAGCTTCCTCTATCAGACGATCGTCGTCATCGTAATCTTCAAATTCCCATTTTTCAATTTTATTAATGGCTACTCCGCCGAGCTTGGCGGTGCCTTTTTCACCCAGAATAGTGATTGAGCCCTCGAAATTCTTCGGATAAGTCAGCATGGTAACGTTGATGGTGCCAATTACGCCACTGCGGAATTTGATGATTGCTGAGCCGGTGTCTTCGGTCTCGATTTTACGTTCCATCGTAGCGGTTTCCGCCATGACGTGATCTGCCGGACCCAGCAACCAGAGCAAGGCATCGATATAATGACTCGCCTGATTCATGAAAGAACCACCATCAAATTCCCAGGTGCCGCGCCATTTAGCCTGGGCGTAATAGCTCTGCGGTCTCTGCCAGAAAACATTCGACTGCGCCAGGTAAATCTTGCCGAACCGCCCCCTATCCACTGCGCGCTTTAACAATTGAGAGGTTGTATTCAGCCGGTTCTGTTTGACAACAAATAACTGAACCTTGCTATCATCGCAAGCTTTGATCAGAGCATCCGCGCCGGCCAACGATATCGCCATAGGTTTTTCAGAAATGACGTTGATTCCTTTTCGGGCGGCTTTAATCCCATGTTCAGGATGCAGACCGCTTGGCGTACAAACTGAAATAACATCAATGTCGTCTCTTTTAAGCATTTCGTCGTAATCCGTGTACCAGTCGGCATTATATTTTTCACCGGCTTCGCGGGCGCGTTCGGGAACAATGTCACAAACCGCAATCAGTTTCAGGTCATCGGCTAACTGACTGATGGATTCCAGATGATTTTTAGAAATTCGTCCACAGCCGATCAGGGCGATATTTTTCATAATATTTCCTTATCATTGATTATAGGTTCAAAGTAGTTTATTATCATAAAACATAAACAACCGGTAAAATTAATAAGATTAATCCTGATTTTCAGGATTTTTATGCTGTTTATTTCTGATTCGCAACGAATCGGGCATTTTTGGCGATCTCGATATCCTTGCATATCTCCGATCTGAGTAATTTCCAGTGAAAGCGCAGGTGATCGTTTTCCCGCCAGGATTTCCCATCCTGCTCACTGTAGTGAACCAGCGGCATTTCGCTATAGATCGGATCGGTTATCGCTATCACTTCATCCCAGTATCGGAGACCTTTATTGAGATGCTTGACAGCCTGACGTTTATGAACGCTTTTACCACTCATTCGATAAGTCTGCAGGGCTACTGCGCCTCTTAATTTTTCGCTAAAAAACAGACCCAGATTCGCCCAGGTCTTTATATCAGAAACTTCAAACCTCAAGGAAGTATTTTTAGAGTAATCAATACTCTCTACCAATTTCAAAGCACGCCGGCAATCCTGTTCAAGCTGGTCGGCGATCGCGATCGGAGTGATTTGATCTTTCTTGAATGACTGACCTTGCAGAATCGATTCAACATATTCTTTAATAGAAATCCAACTTGTATCGAGAGGCGGCTGTTGGATCTGGCGATCAATCGATATATAATCGACTCGCGGCTTGTCGGGGTCAAGCGCCAGAAAACCTTCACTGTACATCGTAAAATCCCAGGTGCAGTCAAACGAAGAAGCCAAACGTAAAGGAGTTTTACCCGCCAGTGCAAAGGCTTCAAATAAGATTTCGGTTTCCGGGCCATATCGCCGGATAAACTCCTGCTTAAAAACTGCATCCGGCGTATCCGGGTCATACAAAAGTCTGCCCCAGATTTTATAGAATAGCCATTGCCGTTCAAAAGCATAATCCCAATCAACGACAATATCAGGCTTAGTAAAATAATCTTTAGCCGGAATATAGGTTTCCGAGCCGACAAAATATCCACCCACATAACTGTGCGCATTAGTCTTGATATGTTCGC
>JALOAB010000003.1 GCA_023229045.1 Fidelibacterota bacterium | reverse complement strand
CGCCAGGAATGGCGCGCGAAGAAAAAATCCACCAAACCCACAATAGCGATCACCAGAACAGTCGCCAGCACCATATTGCCGCCGTAGATCAGACTGCGACTTTTCAGGATCGACCTGATATCCAGTTTAATTAAAGCGAATATACTGGCGCCAAAACCAAGCGCTAACATGGTAATTATCGGCCAGCTCCAGACATTTGAAATAGAGTGATAGATCAATCCCGCGGCAATCAGGATTAATCCGGTTGAAAAAATCCATTTATAAAGCTTCATGGCTTAACTCCTCCACTTGGAAGATTCGATTGACTGATAGGTGAAAAACAACATGATAAAAGTCAATGAGAGATAGTAAACCAGATGGCTGGTATCGAAAACTCCTTTTGAGAAATCTTCGAAGTGATTGACAATTGACAGATATTTGAATAGTTCGCCAAATACCTTGCCGGCAAAATCTCCCGCGAAACCGATTACCCATAACAGCATCGTGGCCCCGAAAGTGCCAACCGCCGCGACGATCTGATTCTCGGTCAACGAGGAAATGAAATTTCCGACCGCGATCAACACCAAACCCATCAGCAGGATTCCGAGATAGCTGATCAGGATCGGCCCGAGACCGGGCTTACCCCAGATGAACAGAAATACCATGAACAGAAAAGTAACCATTACCATTACAAAATAAAGCGTAAAGGTCGCCAGGTATTTCCCGAGAATAATCTGCCAGTTGGTCAGCGGCGAAGTCAACAGAAGCTCCATCGTCCCGCTTTTCTTCTCTTCCGAAAAACTGCGCATGGTGATCATCGGGATAACAAACAGCACGATGACACTCATGTTAAGGAAAAAAGGCCTGATCATCATCAGGTTGACATTAACTGGTATGTTTTGTCTCTGCATCATCATGGCGTAACTATATTGTAAGAAACTGGAAAGTAAGAGGTAGAAAAAGATGCCGGTGACAATCAGAAACAGACCGATCACAACGTAAGCGATTGGCGAGGAGAAATACCCTTTCAGGTCGCGTTTATAGATTTGAAATAAGTTGCCCATCTCAGTTGACCTCCTCTTCTTTGGTAGTAAGTCGCAGGAAAATATCTTCGAGACTCAGGGTTTCGGACTTCAGCTCGAGCAAGCCCCAACCGCGATTAACCACCAGCGCGGCCAACTCTTTCCGAATGTCAGAGCCGATCGCGGCTTCGACCTTGTAAGTGGCAATATTATCTTTGCTATTCGGTTGAACGGCGACAGCCGTGACCGAATTGTGCTGACTCAATGCCGATTCGATCTCGGTTACCGGTCCTTCGATTTGCAGGATAATCGACTCCGAGCCCTGCAACTGCATAGTCAAATTATCCGGCGTGTCGATCTTGACCAATTTACCCTCATTGATAATGGCAACCCGGTTGCAGGTCATGCTTACTTCGGGTAGAATGTGGGTTGACAGAATCACGGTATGATCGCTACCGAGGCTCTTGATAATTTCACGCACTTCGATTATCTGGCGCGGATCGAGACCGTTGGTTGGTTCATCGAGAATCAGCACGGGCGGATTATTAAGCAGGGCTTGCGCAAAACCGACCCTCTGTTTATAACCTTTTGAGAGTTTGCTGATATGATTATCCATGACTTCAATCACCGATAAGCGCGCGGCAACGCGGTCAACTTCGGCATTGATGGTTTTGGGATGAACGCCTTTGATCCGGGCGGTGAATTTCAGATAATCGCGCACCCGCATATCCGGATAGAGGGGCGGATTCTCCGGTAAATATCCAATCCGTTTTTTTACCTCCAGACCTTGTTCGAAAACGTCAAAGCCGGCTACCTTGACAGTTCCGGCTGAAGCCGGCATATAGCCCGTGATGATCCGCATCGTGGTGGTCTTGCCGGCCGCATTCGGTCCGAGAAAGCCGAGAATTTCACCCTTGTCGACGGTGAGCGAAATATCATCCACGGCTTTAACGGAGCCATAATGCTTAACCAGATTGTGTACTTCTATCACATCGTCCTCCATAAAAATTGTTCGCGTTTGGTACGATCGACACAGCGGTAGGATTGGTCCCAGACCGCCGCTATATTCTTTTCAGCCGGAGTTTGTCCGGCGTATTTGACAATATCAAGTTCCGGTAATAGTTTCAGCCATTCATCGACCACCGCCGGTTCGATATCAAGAGAATCAAAAGCCGCCACGATTTCGGTTGTGGTCATTTCCAGCGCTCTAATGAAAAAACGTCGTTCCAGAAATTCTCGCAGGATCTCCGAAATTCGAAAGTAAAAAATCCGCATTTCTTCTGGCGTAGTGGGAAATTTTGCTTTCAGGGATTTCAATTGATTCAGAGCTACGACGTGCGGCGGTTCAAGAAATTTTTCATCGATAATGACGGGAGGGTGTTTTTTCTTCCAATGCCGGTAATACCAGTAAGCGCCCGCAGTTAATCCGATCAGGAGAATAAGCAAAAGCACTTCCGCGGAGATAGTGCGACGTAGACGAAAAGGCGGCTTGATATCTTTTAGTTCGCGACTGTCGGGCGCCAGCACCGAATAGACCCGCACCGTTCTGGGCTCGGTTTGAAAGGTCAGCACACTGGTAGTGTCATCGGCTTTGAAGGCTTTGATTTCCAGAGCCGGAATCGTAAAACTACCCGTATCAAACACCGCCAGAGTCAATTGCCAGTTCTGTTCAAACATCTTATTCTTCTTGCGCGGCTCGGACAGGCGATTGTCGACAACCTCGAGTTGGCCGAGCATCATATCGACCGGCGGCAATTCGAAGATCGTGCCGCCCGGATAACGCATATTTATCAGCAGATTGATCCGGTCGCCAATGGTCGCTACCGTCGTATCGATATTCGTCTTTATCGCGATCCCGGATTCCTGCGCCGCCAGCGACTGAAACATTATATATCCGATCAATATCGGAAAAAATGTCAGAGGATGTGTTCGACGTAATCGCATAGTTAATCCAGATTTCAAATTATCTGTATCGCTTCTCCCGCATCTTGAAAAATTCAACCAGAGGATCGACATACGAAGCGGCGGTATCGATTTCAATCAAGTCGAGTTTCATCCCGCGCGCCATACTGCGCAGGTTTTGGCGCTGTTGTTCGACGGTTTCGGCATAACGTTCGAGAAAGGCTTTATCGGTAGTGTCCACCCAGACTTCGGCGCCGGTTTCGGCATCTTTCAGATTCAACAGCCCGATCTGCGGCAGAATTTTATCGCGCCGGTCCGCTAAACTGATCGCAATAACATCATGCTTTTTATTCAATACCCGCAGGGGTTTGCTGAAATTAGCGTCATCGAAATCCGAAACCAGGAAAACGATGGCGCGGCGCTTGAGACCTTTCAATAAAAATTCCAGACCGCTTTTAATATTGGTGCGCGGCGACTGGGGTTGAAAGTAAAGCACTTCCCGGATAACGCGCAGGGTATGCGATTTGCCTTTCCGTGGCGGGATGAATTTTTCAACCTGATCGGTGAAAATCAACAGCCCGACTTTATCATTATTCTTGATCGCTGAAAATGCCAGCAGGGCGCAGATTTCGGCCGCGATTTCATTTTTGAATTTGCCTTGCGAACCGAACGCCGCCGAGCGCGAGGCGTCCACTACCAACATGACATTCAGTTCGCGTTCCTCTTCATGAATTTTTACATACGGATGCGCATAACGCGCGGTAACATTCCAGTCGATGGCGCGGATATCGTCGCCGTACTGATATTCGCGGACTTCTGAAAACTCCATGCCGCGCCCCTTGAATACCGAATGATATTCGCCGCTGAAGACGTCATTGACGAGATGGCGCGTGCGCAATTCAATCTGGCGAACCTGCTTGAGAATTTCTTTGGACAGCATAACGTAAAACTACTTTACAGCGATGAATTAGGGCACTTCGACCGTATCGATAATCCGTCGGATAATTTCTTCGACCGTCACATCTTCCGCTTCCGCTTCGAATGTCAGGATGATGCGATGGCGTAAAACATCCCAGATCACCGCGCGAATGTCTTCCGGTGTAACATAACCGCGGCCTTCGATAAAAGCCTGAGCTTTGCCCGCCAGGGCTAAAAAAATCGAGGCGCGCGGCGAGGCTCCGTAATGAATCAGGTCTGCGATATCAGCCAGGTTGACCGCCTTTGGATCGCGTGTCGCAAAAATCAGATCGACGATATATCTATGAATTTTCTCATCGATATAAATTTCATCCACAAGCGCGCGGGCGCGTTGAATGTCTGTCGCCTTGATAACTGGCTTTACTTCCGGAATAGCGACATTGCGGGCCATGCGTTTAACGATATCGAGTTCCTCATCTTTCTGCGGATAATTCACGATCACCTTGAGCATGAAACGATCAACCTGAGCTTCGGGCAATGGGTAGGTGCCTTCCTGTTCGATAGGATTCTGAGTAGCCAGAACTAAAAAAGGATCGTCGAGCGCGTGACTGGTCTCGCCAATCGTCACCTGGCGTTCCTGCATGGCTTCCAGCAACGCCGATTGAACTTTGGCAGGCGAGCGGTTGATTTCATCCGCCAGGATAATATTACTGAAAATCGGACCGCGTTTGGTTTCGAAACTTCCGGTTTTCTGATTGTAGATCATCGTTCCGATCAGGTCAGCCGGTAGCAGGTCGGGTGTAAATTGGATACGGCGAAATTTGACCCGGATGATTTTAGCCAGGGTACTGACGGTCAGGGATTTGGCCAGACCCGGTACGCCTTCCAGCAGAATATGACCATTACACAGCATACCGATCATCAGGCGTTCGATCATCTGTTCCTGCCCGACGATCACTTTGCCTATTTCACTTTTTATGCTGGTAATAAAAGCGCTTTCTTTACTAATGCGTTCGTTCATTTCCGATAAATTGAAAGTCATGGTTTTCACTCCGCCGCTTGGTTCTCTTGGGTTATTATTTGTAATTCCGGAATTTCATCGAGAGTTTTTCCGAGATTTTGCAATTCCCATTCGGCAGAGGGCGCCAGAATATTGGTGGGAAATTTCTTGATGAAGGATTTATAGTATTCTTCGGCTTTCTTTAAATCTTTGACATCATTGGCATAGACATAACCGATCATAAAATGGGCATTAGCCGCCCGATCGGAATCTTTGTAATCACGCATAATCGTTTTATAAATATTGATCGCCTTTTTCGTGTCACCCAGATTATTTTTATAAATGTCGGCTATCGCAAACATAGCTGGTACCGCCAGGCTGTCAGCGGGAAAGTGCTTATTGATTTTCTCATACTGTCTGATAGCACCCTGATAATCAGACTGGCTGAAGAGGGTAACGGCGTTATCCCAATACCCGAGCGCAGTGTCGTTCGGTTTACCACAGGTAATCAGAAGCACGGCTATTCCTGTTACCAGTAATGAAAGTAATAATCGGCGCATAATCAAATTCCTCCTACTATAAATCGGTTCATTATTTGAATATCTTAAATGCCATTTCTCGTCAGACGAATGGGTTTTAACGGAATAACAATTTAAAATGTTCCGAGATCGTTCAGCTTTTGGCAAAATGAATTTTTCCGTCCTGAATTTCGACATTGACTGTATCGCCCTGCTGGAATTTTTCTTCCAGGATTTCAAGCGCCAGCGGATCCAGGATCTGCTTCTGGATAATACGCTTGACCGGACGTGCTCCAAAAGCCGGATCCCAGCCAGCCTTGGCAATCAGTTCGCAGGCTTCATCCGATAAACTGGTCTGGATTCCGCGCGCCCGAACTCGTTCCAGTAATCGCTCAAACTGCAATTTTACAATTTCGCGAATTTCTTTCGGTAAAAGCGGTTTGAAGACGATGACTTCATCGATCCGGTTCAGAAATTCCGGCTTAAGCAATTGCCGCAATTGCGACAGAATGGTTTCCTGGATATTGGTATGAATAACATCGATATTATTTTCATCGACATCGCCCGCCTGCCCCATGATTTGCTCGGAACCGAGATTGGAAGTCATAATGATAATCGAATTCCTGAAATTGGCGACGTGCCCTTTATTATCGGTCAGACGACCGTCTTCCAGCACCTGTAGTAAAATATTGAAGACGTCGCCGTGCGCCTTTTCGATCTCGTCCAACAGGATGACCGAATAGGGTTTGCGGCGCACAGCCTCGGTGAGTTGGCCGCCCTCTTCATAACCGATATAGCCGGGCGGCGCCCCGATCAGGCGGGCGACCGCATGTCTTTCCATATATTCGGACATATCGATTCGAATTAAGGCGTTCTCGTCATCGAAAAGGAATTCAGCCAGAGCTTTAGCAAGTTCGGTTTTACCGACACCGGTCGATCCTGTAAAAATAAAAGTCGCCAGGGGACGATGTTCGTCCTGCAGACCGGCCCGGGCGCGCCGCACAGCATTGCTTACTGCTTGAATGGCTTCATTCTGACCAATGACCCTTTCATGGAGTTTAGCTTCCATCTGTAAGAGTTTAACGCGTTCGCCTTCTATCAGGCGTGCAACCGGAATATGAGTCCATTTTGAGACGATTTCGGCAATATCTTCTTCGGTTACTTCCTCGCGTAAAAGGGCTCGTTTAGCAGAAGCTTTTTTCAGGATTGCTTTCTCCGATTCCAGTCGTTTATTTAAAGTTACCAGTTCGGAATGCATAAGTTGGGCGGCTCTTTCCCAGTTGCCTTCGCGCTCGGCTTTTTCGGCTTCGAGTTTATTGGCTTCGATCTGTTTCTTTAGTTCACTTATGGTTGTTATGTGCTGTTTTTCGGTCTGCCAGCGATCACGTAAAACTGCGGCTTCGTCTTTGAGTTGCCCCAATTCTTTTTGAATTTTAGCATGTCTCTGATGAGACTCTGGGATGTCTTTTTCCTTGGCGAGGGCTCGACTTTCGATCTCCAACTGGCTGATCTTGCGTTCAACTTCATCCAGTTCGGCTGGTCGGGAGTCAATCTCCAGGCGCAAACGGCTGGCGGCTTCATCGATCAAATCGATCGCTTTATCCGGTAAAAACCGATCCGTGATATAGCGCGCCGCTAATTCCACGGCGGACACCAGGGCTGTATCGGTGATGCGAATGCCGTGATGATTTTCGTATCGCTCTTTGAGGCCGCGCATTATGGAAATCGAGTCCTCGATAGAAGGTTCGTCGATCTGCACCGGCTGGAAGCGGCGTTCCAGGGCTTTGTCTTTTTCTATATATTTACGATACTCATTAAAGGTAGTGGCGGCAATACAGCGCAAATCGCCGCGCGCCAGGGCGGGTTTCAATAGATTGGAGGCATCCACGGCGCCCTCGGCGGCGCCAGCCCCGACGACGGTATGGATTTCATCGATGAACAGGATGATGATGCCCTGAGCTTCGGTAATTTCACGCATGACGGCTTTCAGACGATCTTCGAACTCGCCGCGAAACTTAGCCCCTGCGATCAAGGCCCCCATATCGAGAGCTAACACGCGTTTATTGCGAAAATTCTCAGGCACATCCTGTGAAACGATGCGCAGAGCCAATCCTTCGGCGATAGCCGTCTTACCAACGCCAGGTTCGCCAATCAGGACCGGATTATTCTTGGTGCGCCGGGCTAATACCTGTAAAACTCGCCGGATTTCCTCTTCACGACCAATGACCGGATCGAGTTTCCCGCGCCGGGCCAGTTCATTCAGATCGCGGCAATATTTTTTTAAAGCCTGATATTTGTCCTCGGGAGTCTGATCGGTGATGGTTTGCGAGCCGCGAATTTCCTTAAGAGCGGCCAGAATTGTTTCACCCGTAATACCGTTTTGCTTCAATAATTTTTTCAGCTCGCCGCCGGCAATTTCGGCTAATCCCAGCAGGAGATGTTCGGCGCTCAGATATTCATCCTGGAATTGCCTGGCCTGATCTTCGGCCATCTGTAACATTTTTTGCGCGGCATTGCTCAGATGATACTTATCCGTACCGCTGACCTTGGGAAACACTTCCAGTAATTGTTCAACATTCCGACTGAAAAGATCGGCATTGCCAACCAGCTTGGTCAAAATCAGATATCCGGTATTTTCCGGAGTGGTCAAAATGGCATACAAAAAATGCTCCGGTTCGATCGCCTGATTGGAGAGTCGCTGAGCAGTATTAATGGCTTTCTCGACGACTTCGCGGGCTTTTATGGTAAACTTTTCACTTGAATACATTTTTGCTACTCCTTAGAATGCGTATGGGATTCCAAATTGAATTTCTCCCTTACTTTCTTTTCCGATTTGATTAATCTTCCAGGCATAATCGACTCTTATCGGACCCAGAGGAGTAGCAAGAGTCAGGCCAATTCCGTAATTCCAGCGATATCGCCGATCAAATAGATCCTTTACGTCAGACACCAGGTTACCGCCATCAATAAAAATTTCACCCCCTAATAGCCAGAATAACGGAAAGCGGATTTCAGCGCTGGTGAGTATTTTAAAATCATCACCTAACGCCGCTCCGACTCTTGTACTGTCGTCTGTCTTAAATCTATTATCCAGCCATCCCCGCAAGCTAGTAGTGCCGCCCAGGTAAAATTTTTCGTACTGCGGCGTGGGTTGGCCAGCTTTGAGTGGTTTCATAATGCCAATTTTGCCCCGGTATGCCAGAACGACCGGTCCGAATATATTAAAATACCGGCTATAAGAAGGTTCCAACTTGTAATAATTTGCGGTACCGCCACTGACCAAGCCGATTTTACCGCTGGCTGTAAGGTAAGTCCCATTCTTCGGAAAGATAAAGTTATCGCGGTTATCGCGGCGAAAGTTTAGGGTTATTGCCATTTCTGTATTTTCTGATTTACCCGTTTGTAATCTGGAAATAATCCTCTGCGGGGCTAGTCCGGTTTTAAGATAAAGCCGCCGCTCCGGTTGATAGATTAACGCAACTTCGCCGCCGTATTTTGCCTCATAATAATCCTGCTTTACATCGAACCATTGTTCTTCCGCAAATATCGTAAACGAATTAGATGAGCGGAATCCCAGCATCCACGGCTCGATCCAGGTAACAGCACCATAAACGCGCGGTTGTGAAAGTCCGGAAGCGGCATCGATATTGAGAGCGCCTTCCGTTTTCAGATTCAGGCGCCGACCAATCCCCGTGATATTGCGATTTAACCACTCCCCAGTCACTTCTACCGAAGTATAAGCCTCTTTACCTTCGTTGACACCGCGATCCTGGCCAAAACCAAAATTCAGACCGAGGTAGCGCATATCGAGTTCACGAACCTCCACCATCAGGTCAACTTTACTCTGAACAGTGTCCAAATCAGCCAAACGAATATTGACACTCGAAAAAAGACCGGTTTCGTAAATGTGTCTTTTCGACAGATCGATCTTTTTCAAAGAATACCTGTCACCCGACTGAAACTCTACTTCCCGACGGATAGGTTTTTCTTTGACCAGTTTATTATTAGTGATTATGACCCGATTCACGTAGATCGGTTTCGACTCCCTTATCCTTAAAAACAGGCGGATGTCATGATTAATTTCCAGCGAATCCGTTATGGTTGTCAATGGTCGGCCGATATTGGCATATTCGGTTATAATGGTTTTTATACCGTTCCGAATCTGAATCGGATTATAAGGCTCGTTGATTTTGTGATCAAGCAGATTAAGGACTTTTTTCTGACTTAATGATTCTGCGCCGCTAATAGTGATCTCTTTAAGAATATACGGCTGACCCTCTTTAATGATAAAAAAGACATCGACCCGGCTATTCGGATGTACTACAAATGAATCTTTGACGGTACAATAGAGATAACCCTGTCTGACGTAAAACGATTCAAGGTTCAGACGATCAAGTTCAAGTACTCGTCGGGTGAAAGTCTGAGTCCGCCAGATAGTTTTTCTTTTCAGATTGATCTGCTTTTTAAGTTTGCGGGTAGAGAATTGGCGGTTGCCGATCAGAGTAATTTTATTGACATAATATTCGGTAGCCCGAAATTCGCTTTTGGAGAAAAGCGTTTCACCCCATAGAAAAATCAGAGTAATAAGGACAAGGCCGTATATTCGAAAATTGCCGTGCAGAATTTTCAATAGCGATACTTGTAGCGGTAATTTATACTATATCCATCCTGATCGACATCCCCGCCGATCGACATATTACGATTCAGCCGGTATTCCAGACCGAATTGCTGGTTGGGTTCAGTAGATAAAGTGCGTTCATATCTTACATATAAATTAGGCGCGATTTTGCGTCCGAGCATCACACTCCACTGATCGGTTTCGCGTCTCGAGAGCAGATTCCCGTTGGTACGCAGTTCAAAATCGTCCAGGCCGCTGAACCGGCTGACATTGCGTTCCAGCTGCCGCTCAAACCACATGCTGGCGACATTCGCGGCGCTGGCAGAAAGTTGATCCTGTTCGAATGATTCCGATCCGACATTCTGGGTGCGGGTTAAAAACATTAAAATATCGCTCTGACTATAATTGACCGACTCAAATTCCAAATTGGGATTATCAAGATAACCGGTCAAATGAACCGTTACAATCTCACTTTCGCTCGATGACGAGGCGGTCGTATCCGTCATACCATAAGAAGCCAGATCGACTTCCGCCTCGATATCCAGGGTCGGATTAAATTCAACCGGATCGAAACTGATTGTACCCCTTACTACTTTAAATTCCCAGCCGTAAGCGAAAAATTTTCCGCTTAAAATATCAAGGTTACCCGAAAAACGGTAAGGTTCATCGCCACTGCGCGTAATCCACATATCGCCTTCTAACTCACCGTCTATCTGTGAATTTTTCAGTTCGAGACTGCCCGGAATCGCCAGCTGGATATTCATTATTGAATAAATTTTGGGTTTTTTCCTGATCTCGAGAACTTTTTCCTTACTGGCAAATTCATTACGGAGGATAAAATCTTCAACCTCAATATTGCCTTCATAGACAATCGTATCCCGGCCAGTCATCGAAAAAGTTCCCGTAACCACTCCCTCCTGTTCTGCCAGGATTGTGCGTATATAAAGTTCCTCGCCCTTCAGGTTAATGTTGTACCGGGGCAGAAAGAACTGCGTAAAATCGATCGTACCACCGATTGCTAAATTGGGTTGATCTTCGGCAATTTTGGGCGGGAATAAAACATCCCAGGTAACGGTTTTCAGGCGTTTTCGCAAGCGAGCCGCGCCTGTA
The DNA here is from genome assembly GCA_023229045.1 of Fidelibacterota bacterium. GTDB lineage: Bacteria > Fidelibacterota > UBA2242 > UBA2242 > UBA2242 > JAGNGI01. The sequence continues at coordinate 27,031 of JALOAB010000003.1, read as the reverse complement.
GGCGATTGGGGTTCTTTCATGTAACCAGTCAGGGAAACAATGTCTAAAATATTGTCCTTCATTACAGCACTACCATTAACTCCGGTAATCGGATTCTCAAGAGCTTCGATATTGATCGTCGTTCCCTTGATCGCAACATTCCCGGATCGGATCTGATTTGCCGGCGTTCCTGAAATACTCAAAGCCAAATTAATCTCGCCCTCAACCTCCTCCAGAGCATTCAGGTAAGCAGTTAGAAATACCAATGAGGTGGTTTTCATGGAAAAATTCAGGCTTAGCGGTGATTCCTTTAAAACCGCAAAACGAGCCGGTTGAAAACCAATCGCACAGGGTAAATATCCTCTTCCGCGCGTCTGGCCATATTGGTCATTCAGCGTGGCTTCTGTGATCGAAAAACGTTCATTCTGGTAAATACCTTTCAAGGTCATTTCTTTCCCGGTCAATTTATCAAAAACCGGATCGCTGACCGCCAGATCATAATTCATCTTAGGCTCGCCGAGATAGTGATAGATATTCACCTGACCATTCATTTTTCCGTTGATAGCAATCTTGGGCAACAGGTATCTGTTCACAATATTGAGGTCAAAGCGCTTGAAGTTGAGTGTCAGGGCGAGCGAATCCCGACTAACTAAAACCGGTCGTTCATCCTTGGTGTTCAGATTACAGGTTAAAAAACCCTGACCGTTCAGCAGTCCATCATCAGTGTCTATAACTGATAAATTTTCAATCAGAATCCGTTCGTTATTCAGTTGTCCCATCAGGTTAATCTTTTTGAAAGTCTGTTTGATCAGCTTCCCATCGTAAAGATTTATTTCATAGGCGTAATTCGGACCGTTTAGATCTTTTCGATACGCCACCATTCCTTCGAGTGTGCCGCCAACGCCCTGCGAACCTTTTAAATAGTAATTAATTGGGTCGATCGACAGGTTAGCTAATTCCAGACGGGCGGTCCGAACATCGCCTTTAACCACCTGACCGGAAAGAGTCAGAGTGCCTTCATTCAGACGAAACCTGACGGCGTCGATGTCAATGCTATCCCGCTTTATCGAAAAACAGATCGGGTCTATATTCTGAAGAACATTGCCACTGCGCGATAATTTGATACTGCCCAAATTAAAATCGGTATAATGCGCGATGGTGCCTTTGATTTCCACGTCCAGATTTTCACTCACGGCTTTCAGCGTCTGAACATAGATAGTATCACCCTCCAGGCGAACTATCAGTGAGGTCAGCGGGATATCTTCGGGGATTAAAGTAGTCTGACAGTTAATAGCTTCGACAAAAATATCACCATATATTTGGGTCCGAATATCGACCAGACCGAACCGGGCCATGCTTTCTTCAAATTTGAGATTTGGCAGACCGAATTGCTTACCGCGAAACCAACCTCGCAGGTCAGGGCTGGTCAATGTGCCGTTCGCCTCGACAAAGCCATCGATATTTCCGACTAAAGTATCAATATCGAATACCGTCGCCAGCAGTCCGGCATTCAAAGCTGAAAAATATGCGCGGGCATCGACGGTGTTGCCTTTCAGGTCGGCCTGGCCTTCGATTCGCAGTTCGGTTTCTCCCAATTCACAGTAAAAAGTATCCGGAATGGTCAGGAAGCCGTCTTTATAGACTATCTCGCCCTGTATCCGGTTAAAATCCAGCGAAGCCACTTGACTTTCCTGCAGGTCGATTTTAGCGCTGATCCGGTTTATACTCTGAACAGGTCCGTAAGTTTTGATCCGGACGGAGCCCTGCAGATTGGTATTAATCAACGATAAACCCCAGGTATAAGTATTTATCCCGGAAAAGCGTAATTCGGCGGTCAGGCTTGAATCAAGTTGACCGCTGACAGTTCCCTGTACCTGTTCCGTACCGGATGCAAAAGTCAATTCTGATATATCGACCTGCGTGCCATTAATCTGCCCGGTTATGCGACCATTCGTAAGATCCTGACCGCGCCAACTGCCGGCGAATCCCAGATCGACTTTGAGCGCTTGATCGGAAAACCCGATCTGACCCTTTAGACTAAAATTGTCATCCTCCTGAAAAACCTGATTCAGAGCTGGTAGTCTCTCACCCGGTTTGATCCCTTTTATATCTACTTTTATCTGGCTGGCAAAAGGTTTACCCAGCGAAATCTGACCATTTAATCCGGCTACCGTGCCGCGGTTGCTGATTTGACCGCCTTTGAACTCTATCGATTTACTAGTCTGGAGCAGAGTGGTCTGTCTGATATTAAAGCTTTCATCTAATTCCGCCAGATAGAAATCGATGGATTTGAGTTTGGCTTTGAGGGTATCGGGCTTTACTAACAGCGAGCCTTTGAGCGAATCGATGGTAGCAAAAATTTGTCCCGGCTGGCGGCTATCGGTGATGAGGGCGTGCTGTAGAGTGATGTTTTCCAGATTGAAATTAGCGCGCGCCACAGTATCCTTCTTCTCCGGCAGGCTGGCCAGCAACGAGTCAATGCCCGCCGGATATGCCAGACTGAGACTGTCAATGCGTAATTTATATAACACATGCTTGCGACCGATCAGTGACTTGAGATTATAAGTGAGACTGACGTCCGATAGGGTAATCAGTTCGGTTTGATTCACAGTGCTTAAGGTCAGACGGTCGAAATTCAAATTATATAGTAAATTGCCGTTGATTCCGACGGGCTCAATTTTCAGGTTAAAGCGCTGAGTCAGTTGCTGATTGGCAAAACCAACCAGGAAACTTTTCCAGTAATCGGTTTTAAGGATTAAAAACCCCGCTATACTGAGTAAGAAAAACAGTAGAACGACGCCCAAGATTGATATTTTTATTGCTTTCTTCAATATAATCCTAAATATCGGATAAATTTATCCAAGTGTTCCTAATTCTCCAATATCGTTAGATCGCCCACAGCAATATTTAATCAGCACCTTTACCGATTGTTCCGATTGAATGTGCAATAAACACTGTACTGAAAATTTTCAGCCAGCCAAAATCAGACAGGTACTGTTTTCCGATTGGAAGCTAAATCAAATCCCGCGGTAATTCCTGGCCCGGTTCGGCATACATCTCGTTGACCAGATCAACATACTTGTCGGCGATGATCTTTTTTCTAACTTTTAAAGAGGGAGTCAGTTCGCCGGTTTCGATTGTAAAATCACTCGTAATTATGCGGAATTTTTTCACTTTTTCAAAGCGTGAAAAGTGAGCCGTCTGTTTCTCGATTTCAGCCTCGATTAAGGCTTGTAATTCCGGTCGTTTAATAAATTCTGCGTAATCCTCGAATGGCAGGTGCTGATTCTCAGCCCATTTCTTTATAACGAGCTGATCGAGAGTAACTAACGCGACGACATAACTGCGCCGGTCACCAAACAGAACCGCTTCGGAAATATAGGGACTGAGTTTGATGGCGTCTTCTATCGGTTGAGGGGCGACATTTTTACCGCCGGCGGTGATCAGGATATTTTTCTTGCGATCGGTAATGAATAAAAAGCCATCCTCGTCGAAATGACCGATATCGCCGGTATGTAAAAATCCTTCATCATCGATCACTTCGCGGGTGGCCGCCTCGTTCTTATAGTAGCCTTTCATAACCTGCGGACCACGTACAAGGATTTCATTATCTTCGGCGATTTTAAACTCAGTTTCAGGAATGGCAATCCCGACTGAACCCAGACGAACCTTGCCGGGGCCGTTCAGCGTAATGACCGGGCTGGTCTCGGTCAGACCGTAACCTTCCAGAACCGGCAATCCGGCCGAAAACAGAAATTCGGCAATTTCTTTGGAAAGCGGCGCGCCGCCGGAAACAAATCGGGTAATCTTGCCACCCGTCTTCTTCTGTAGTTTACTGAAAACCAGTTTATCGGCGATTTTGATTTTCCTTTTCTGCCAACCGGTTAGGGGCGTGCCATTGATATAGGAATTCATTCGCGCCCTGCCGGTTTTCAAAGCCCAAAAGAAGATTTTTTTCTTGATGGCAGAGCCGGCTTCGATACCCGACATGACGGTTGCATAAATTTTTTCAAACAGGCGCGGAGCGCTGACCAGAATCGTGGGTTGAACCTCGCCCATATTGACAACCACTTTTTCGATACTCTCGGCGAAACCGATCGCCGCGCCGACCAAAAGCGGAGTATAATATCCTCCCATCCGCTCCAACACATGGCTCAGCGGTAAAAACGACAAAAAACAATCCTCCGGTACCATTTGCATGATACCGACGCTATTATTGACATCCACCACAAAATTTTTATGGGTCAGAAGCACTCCCTTGGGCACTCCCGTCGTGCCTGAAGTATAATTGATACAAGCAATATCTTCGGGTTCGATCGTATCGAGAATTGTCGTAAAGGCTTCCGGATTAGCCTCAACCAGCCGGCGCCCGCTTTCGATCATTTCCGCCAGAGCCATAGCCTGGGACAGTTCCGGATCGGTATCGAAAATCACGATACGCTCAAATTGATATTCGGCTTCCAGGACTTTTCTCAATAAGATTCCGTTTGCTACAAACAAAATCCGTGGTTCGGAATGTTTGATAAGCTCTTCGATCTGGGCGGCAACCAGGGTTGGATAAATCGGAACAGAAACGGCGCCGATGGATTGGTTGGTCATATCGGACATGATCCATTCTTCGCGGTTCTCGGACAAAATCGCCACCCGGTCGCCTTTCCTGATGCCCCACGAATCCAGCATCAAAGCCATTGCCTTGACAATTTCGCCTAATTCCTGGTACAGAATGGGACGGTACTGACCGGCGACTTTAGACAGGAGAGCCGGTTTATCCGGATACTTATTAACATTATCAAAGAATCGGTGTGAGATAACTAAAGGATTCATATTAACCTCCAAAATTGTGATTTGAATATAATGAATTATTTCAATAAATTCACCCGGTTTTTATCAATTGTGATAATTACGGGAGAGATGGCCGAGCGGCTGAAGGCAGCTGCCTGCTAAGCAGTTGTACTGCCAAAAGCGGTACCCAGGGTTCGAATCCCTGTCTCTCCGCAAATGTACTTCGTTTATATTCTGCAAAGCCAGAAAGACCAAGGCTTTTATATCGGTTTTACCTCGAACCTTGAAAAACGTATCAAGGAACACAATGCCGGTAAAACCCGTTCTTTACGTCAGCGTCTACCAATGAAACTGATATATCACGAACAATTCCAAAATTCAAAAGATGCCAAAAACCGGGAAAAGCAAATTAAGGCTTTCAAAGGCGGCAACGCTTTTCACAAACTGATCCAGAGTTCGCCCCGCCTCCGGCGGGATTAGTCCCGCCAACGGCGGGAAATCCCTGTCTCTCCGCACAATTTTAGACAAGATTAACATGATTTACATGGTTGTTTTCTAATTGGATATTTGTCGATTGCGGTTATTATTCAATTTTCAATTTGAAATCTACAATCTACAATTTTCATTTTGATATAGAATCCCGACCTCTCCGTAAAATATAAAGCAAACTCTTCGATATAGTCAGGGAACGGCGTTTATCGTCGCAGGAAATCGCGCGAAAGAATCTGCAGGTAAGCCTTACCAATATCGACGTTTTCTGCTTGATTCGCGGATTCTTGCACGATATAACTCTGGCTTTGATTGTTATAGATGGCTTTCAGATCTGCAGTCAGAAAACCAAAACCGTCGTTGAAAGTATAGAATGCAAAGGGATATGTCCCGCTCGCTAAAACGTCCTTTGAAAATGAATAGGCTTCGGCATCCATTCCCAGCTGGTGCAAAAGCATCGCCGGCAAATCGTTTTGAGCCGCGAAAGCGGTGACTTTAGCGCCCGTTAGGGTCAATGCCCCGCCCAGCCAGAGCATTGGAATGTGGAATTTATCAGCGGCATAATTTGGTAAGCGGTCGATTATGCGCACACCGTGATCGGCAAGCAGTACGATTAAGGTATTTGACCACCATTTTTCATTTTTCGCCGCGCGTATAAAATCCCCCAGACAGCTATCTGTGTAATAAACCGAATTGATGAATTTTCCCTCTTTTGTGCTGGTATCAAAGATCGGTTGACCGGGAACGTCAAATGGTTCGTGACTGCTCAGCGTCAACAGCGCATAACAGAAGGGTTCCGGCGCCGTTTGGATATCATTCAGGAAACGCTCAAACATGACATGATCATGCACGCCCCATTTGGCATTATAGGTAGAAGACGGAAAATCCTGCATCGTAATGAGCTTTTCCGCTCCGCCTATGATCAAATACGATTTGAGATTGGCAAAATTAATATCGCCGCCATAATAAAAAGCCGTCCGATAATCAGCGCATTGCAGATCGCGAAATAAATGCGGCAGGCTCTGCAACTTGCGATGCATTTTGATGATTTGACCGCGCGGCAGAGCCGGGTAACCACTCAAAATCGGCACGATGCACTTATCGGTACGATCGCCGCTGGCGTAGAAATTTGTGAAGAGCAGTCCCTCTTCAGACAGGTGGTTGAGGTTCGGGGTGACCTCCGGCAGACCGCCAAGTGCGCCGATCGCCTTAGCCGTAAAACTCTCCAGCATTATCAGGATGATATTGGGTCGGCTGGTATTTAAAACCGATTGAACCGGTCCGGCCGGCGGGTAGAGAGCGCGGAACTGGCGTTCGGCTTCAGCTTCTTCGGTGAAATGATATTCGCGACTCAGGTTTTTTCTCTGGGTTATCGAATAAAGAATATTCCAGGGCAGATTGATCGCGGTATGATTGGCAAAAATATTAGTATGAAAATAAACCCGGCCTAAATTGTTCGGCGCCAGACCAAATCCACCCCGAATGGGAATTATCGACAGGGCGGTCAATATGCAGAAGGTCAAGGGCGTCTGCCACCAGCTCCGTTCCCAATTCCGCGATAAATGCGCCAGGAATTTGCGATATAACCGGTAAAATCCAAACCATAAGAGTGTACCGATTAGTAACGGGATTGTAATCTCATACCAACTAACTGAGGCCATAGCTTCTTCGGGAGTTTTTAAGTACCAGAGCGCCGAAATATCAAAACGATAACCCCAGTAACCGTATATAACCATATCCGCCACGGTCGCGTAACTGATTATAATCAGTAAAATCAGGGTATAAATTAGATTGAAATAATAGAAAATCTCCCGCCTGAAAAAGGCGGTCGCTATGATCATTACCGAAGGCAGGAGTAAAATATAACCGACAGCCGAAATGTCCAGCACGGCGCCATGCCAGAATATTTTCAGCCAGATTATCGGTTCAAGACCAGCGGACTCGGGAAAATTATAAATCATGAAAAGCAATCGGATAATTACAAAAATGAGCAACCAATAAAGACTATAGACGATATAAAACCTGATCCTTTTACTCATAAATTTTTCACCCGATAATCATGATTAGGTCGTAAAGCGTATGGGTGTAGGCTGTGATGCCATAGCCGCGCAGAATATATAGCAGAGAGAGAAACAGACCGGCACCGAAACGCAGAGCAAAGGTTCTCAATTCAAAAGCTTCTCCGAAAGGACCAATATAATGAAATATCGCAAAAATAAATGCCGCCCCGATTAACGCCAGTGAAATCGCCAGCGCTTCCGGCAATTTCAATATATCCTTGAGAAAAAACAGAAAGCCGGTTATTAAGATAACTCTGAATATGAATTCCTCGTAAATTCCGGCGCCCAGCGCCAGCACGATCAGCTCGCGCGTGGTCTGACCATTCCCGGACAACAATAAAAACCGCCCGATCTGGATTACACCAAAATACATTATGAAAGCGTACAAAATACTTTCCAGAATCATCAGGATATAAAAGCGAGGTTCGAAATGCGGTCCTTTCTGGCCCTTGAAGTTAAAATGATAGGCCATCATCAAAGCTAACAGCACTACCAAGCCAACCACATAAAAACCATATACATTGAAAATTCCGAAAAATTGCCGGAAAAGCACATCCGCTCCATTTCGCAAACCGATAATATCCGAGTGATTAAATGTGAATATCATAATCTCATATGCCGCTAACAAGGGTATCGCAAAAATGATACTATAAAACGGATTCTTGGAGTATTTCCAGTAGGTTTTCAGAATGGACATTTAAAAGTATCGGCGAATTAGTTGAACAATAATGTATTCGATCGACATGACGAACGGATCAGTGCTCCATTCTCAGTACGGCGAGAAAAGCCTCCTGTGGCACCTCGACCCTACCAATTTGTTTCATGCGCTTCTTGCCCTCTTTCTGTTTTTCGAGGAGCTTGCGTTTGCGGGTTATATCACCGCCGTAGCACTTGGCTGTAACATTTTTACGAAGCGGTCCTTTTGATTCACGGGCTATGATTTTGGCGCCGATCGCGGCCTGGACTACCAGCTCGAACATCTGGCGCGGAATCAGCTCTTTGAGCTTGGCGCACAGATTGCGACCGTGGCTATAAGCCTTATCGCGATGTACAATGAAGGATAAGGCATCAACCGGTTCGCCCGAAATCAAAATATCAACTTTAACCAGGTCGCCGGCGCGATAACCAATCGGATCATAATCAAACGAAGCGTAACCGCGTGATATTGATTTAAGTTTATCATAAAAATCAAAGATAATCTCCGCTAAAGGTAATTCATATTGAATCTGAACTTTATTAGCATCAAGATACCTGGTCGTCTTATAAACGCCGCGTTTTTCCTGGCAGAGCTTGAGGACATTGCCCAGATAAGTTGTCGGAACGATGATTTCAGCCCTGACAAACGGTTCGCGCAATTCGGCGATTTCGCCGATTTCCGGCATTTTGGTCGGATTGTCGATTTCGACGACTTCAGCGGATTTGAGTAGAGCCTGGTATTCAACATTCGGCAAAGTAGTGATCAGGTTGAGATTGAATTCGCGCTCCAGGCGTTCCTGCACGATTTCCATGTGGAGCAGTCCGAGATAACCACAGCGGAAGCCAAAGCCCAGCGCCGTCGAGGTTTCCGCTTCGTACAGCAGGCTTGAGTCGTTCAGTTTCATCTTTTCCAGTGAGGAACGCAGGTCTTCGAAATCTTCGGCCGCCACCGGGTACATCCCGCTGAAAACCATCGGCTTAATGACGCGATAGCCCGGCCAGGGTTGACTCGCCGGATTGTTTTTCAAAGTAATCGTATCGCCGACTCTGATATTTGAAATATCCTTTACGCCGGCCACCAGATATCCGACGTCACCGGAACTTAGTTGTTCAGATTTCTGTCTCTGCATTTTGAAAATGCCAACCTCGGATACTTCGTGGCTGGAATTTTTGGCGAAAAAACGAATCCAATCCTCCGCCCGCACTTCGCCTTCAAAAACGCGGATATATGGGATTGCACCACGGAATGAATCAAAAACCGAATCGAATATCAGGGCTCTCAGCGGTTTATCGGGCTCATATTTGGGCGGTGGAATGTGTTTAATAATCGCCTCGAAAATCTTTTCGAGTCCGGCTCCGCTTTTTGCGCTGGTCAGGATGATGTCACTCTCGTCGCAACCAATTAAATCCATGATCTGGTGTTTGGCTTCCGGGATCATGGCCCCCGGCAGGTCGATTTTATTAATTACCGGAATAATAATCAGGTCATTGTCGATCGCGAGGTAAGCATTGCTCACAGTCTGGGCTTCAACACCCTGAGAAGCATCCACCAAAAGCAGGGCGCCTTCACAAGCCGCCAGACTGCGCGATACTTCATAGGAAAAATCTACATGTCCGGGAGTGTCGATCAAATTCAGGATATAGTTCCCGCCATCCGGAGCCTTATAACTCATCTGAATCGGGTGGCTCTTGATAGTAATACCGCGCTCGCGCTCCAGGTCCATATTGTCCAAAACCTGATCCTTCATCTCGCGTTTGCTGATGGTGCCGGTATATTCCAGCATCCGATCGGCCAGGGTTGACTTGCCGTGATCAATATGTGCGATTATGCAAAAATTACGAATATTCAATTCCACGGCGCGGAATTTACGACGGGAGCACCCTGATTAACAAGGTTCTAACTTGGGAGATCATTTTTAACTGCTTAAAAATTTCACGCTTAGGACTGAATATCTTAAATTCCGATTGCTCATTATTAAGGAGATTTGGAATGTCGCATGTGGAAGTGCCGGAAGCCGAAGCGCTTCTGGATAAGGAAATTAAGGTTCTCGATCACGGTTTTGTCCGGCTGGTCGATTATATGGGCGGAGACAGCCGGATCGTGCAAAGCGCGCGGGTTTCATACGGCAAGGGCACTAAATCGGTGCGCGAGGATGTAGCTCTTATAGATTATTTGATGCGCCATCAACACACTTCGCCATTTGAGCAGGTAGTTTTGACATTCCACTGTAAAATGCCGATTTTTGTCGCCCGGCAATGGATCCGTCATCGCGCCGCCAGGGTCAATGAGATTTCCGGTCGCTACAGCGTCATGGAGGATGAGTTTTATATTCCCGATGAAAAAGCTATCCAACTGCAAAGCCAGGACAATCGCCAGGGACGCGCTCCGCATGAAGTCCCGGCCAAACTGCGTCAAAAAGTATTGGAAATCCTGACCCAAGGTCAACAGGCGGCTTACCACGATTATCAAAAAATGCTGGCGGACGACATCGCTCGCGAACTGGCGCGCATCAACCTGCCGCTCTCGCTTTACACGCAATGGTACTGGCAGATCGATTTACATAACCTTTTTCACTTTCTGCAACTGCGCCTGGAAGAACATGCGCAGTGGGAAACGCGTCAGTATGCCAGGGTGATCGCCGATCTTGCCCGGGCGGTGGCACCGCTGGCTTTCAAAGCTTTTGAAACGCATATTCTCAAATCAGTGCGTTTCTCCGGTCCTGAAATCCAGGCGTTGGCGCTCAACCTGCAAGGTCACGAACATGCATTAAAAGGGACATGCCGGAGCGAATATGAGGCTAAATTGAAAAAAATCAAATCAGAATCAGATATAAGTGAAACCGCTTAAGACTTATAGGTATCTAAATTCTGTGATATTTGTTACAACCACTGTTATAAATATTTATTATACTATTCCGATTATTTTAACAGGAGATTTAAAATGATTTTCACTTTAAAAAAGACCTTTTTCATTGGGTTAACATTAGCATTTATCCCGCTTTCTATTCAAGCCACAAATTATTATGTCCGCCAAACAATCGGCAACGACAGCAATAACGGACTGACACCGGTAACCGCCTGGGAAACCGTTACCAAAGCGGCTAATTACGCCTTACAACCCGGCGACAGCGTGTTTATCGGACCCGGGAATTATAATGAGCAACTAATCCCGACCAGGTCCGGCTCAGCAGGCTCGCCCATCGTCTATTACGGCGACTATCTGGGTCTTAAAACTCAGGACGCGGCCGGCATTGTAACCATTGGTGGCTACTGCGACGGCGCGCCGTATTTTGTGCCACAAACCGCCTCCAATAACTACTATACTTTCACGCTGGAAGATATTATCGATAACGGTAATGGCACGACTTCAATTCATATCAGGGTAAGCAATTTAAATAGCGATAAATTGAATTACATTGCCTGTAGCCTGCCCAGCGGCGCATCTGCCCTGTCACCCGTAAATGGCGGAACCTACACCGGGGAGGAAGGGATTACATATACGATCAATAATCCAACCTCGAATCCGTTTTACTCGATAAAATTTAATTCACCCAGAAATACCGGCATCAGGAGCGGAAGCGATGATATCTTTATTTATACTTTAACCACCGAAGCGGCTAATAGTCTTAGCGCCATTTCCATCCAGGCAAAAGCAAGCTGGAAAATCGGCAATGTTTCTCTGCCGGTTGTTTACCAAACGCCGGTATGCAATTCCTACAGCATTGCCTGCCAGGTAAACAATAAAAACAATTTAGTTTTTCAGGGAATTACTTTTGGCAATGTCACTGACAAAGCCATCGATCTGTTTAACTTCGCCAATATTACGATCAAAGACTGCACAATCAAAGATGCGGCTAATTACGGTATCAATGCCTCAGGATGGGGCGTTTCCGGCTCTCTCATAATCGAAAACGATTCGATCCTGTGCGGGAATACCGCCGCGGTAAAGGTGCATTCGATTTATAATGTGCCTTTTACACTTGACATTGAAAACAATTACATTGCCAATTGCGGCAAGGGCATCGCAGTCGAACAGTCGCCGGTTAATAACATCAACAATAATATTGTACTCAATGCTTCCAGCCATGCAATATATTTATCCTATACTTATGGAATGGCGCAATCGGTTTCAAACAATCAAATCAACAGTGTCAGTAACGGAAGCGGACTCTATCTTTCTATAGCCGGTGTTCAAAATGTCGATAATAATCAGGTCGATGGCACCGGCTCGCACGGCATTTACATTTATGACAACATCACGACTAATGTCGCTAAGATCGGCACCGTTTGCAATAACCAGATTAGTAACGTCGCCAATTATTGCGACGGGATTTTTCTCGACAGAACCCGGATTGACCGCGTCGCCAATAATCTGGTTCACGACATCGCCGGTAACGGCATCTCCACTAATCAGGTGACCGTCTATAGCATCGGAGCAATCGACTCCAACCTGATTTATAACTGTGCGGCATCCGGGATTTATGTCGTCCAGGCTATGCCATTCAGTTCGATCAAGGGCAATACCGTTTATCTGGTTCAGAACGGATTGAACATTACCGGCGTTCAATATTTCGATGTCGACGATTTCAGCGATAATTGCGTATTTTCATACTCGACAAACGGCATTTACGTTAAATATTTGCAAAACACCACTCTGGAAAATAACCTGGTTTATCAACGTACCGGCAGTGGTTCTCAGGGTTACGGAATAAATATTTACAATGATAATATCTGGACCGTCAATGTCAAAAATAATACGATCTACAACGCTGGTTATTACGGCATCTACGGTAGATACGTTACCGGCAGTTGGCGTAATAATATTGTGGTCGGCTCGACCTATGGCATGCGGCTAAGCGGTTGGGGTGCCTATGTAATTGCAACGTATAATTGTGTCCATAATAACCAGTACCCTTACTATGGCATCACGCCGGGCATTGGATCGATTACAGCTGATCCGTTGTTCGTGGACGCCGACGGAGCGGATAATATTCTGGGCGGCGATAATTGGCATGATGATGATCTGCATATAAAAAGCACCGGCGGTTCGTATCACTTCGGGCTGTGGTTATATGACGATGCCGATTCGCCCTGCCTCGATACCGGCGATCCCAATGATGATTACAGTTTCGAAACCGAGGACAACGGCGACCGCATCAATATCGGCTGTTACGGCAATACTTACCAGGCTTCGCGGCGCAGAAGCAATTGCCCGATGACCGCTGTCTATCCCAATTTCCCCAATAATAAATGGGTCATGATCGGCATACCGGTTGCGCCAACTGAAGGCACGCCGCCCGGCGATCCACTCGCGATTTTCGGTGATGATTTCGGCGGAGCAATGCCCGATGGCACTAATTGGTACAGCATCCATTGGGTCACTGAAGACTCCGTCATGGAATATTACGAATACGGCGACGGAACCATTTACCAACCGCCGACGCCCTATCCCGGACTCGGCTATTTCGTCTGGCAGAATACTGGCGCCGCGGTCAATGTGGACGTCAGCGGCTGTCCGGTCGATCAGTGTCAATTGGACGTTGCGCAGGCGCCGTATGTTGACTGGGCTTCCGCTTTTGGGACCGCTCTAGGCTTCAATCAATTCGCCAATCCGTATATTTTCCCGATCGATTGGTCGAATACCGAAGTTTATAAATATGATTCGTCCGAAAGAACGGACGAACCGGAAGTTTACACCCTTTCCGAAGCCGCCGCACAGGGCTGGATCAGTCCCTATGCCTACACCTGGGATCATGATCTCAACCAATATAACGTCGTAGTTCCCAACGCCGGCAATCATGGCGACAGCGTCTCGGTCTGGCAAGGTTTCTACTTTATTCAGATCGATTCGGTCAGCAATCTGCAGCTCAATATTCCGCACCGCAGAGTACTGGCAAAATCCTCTCCCGTTACCAACAGCCTGGCCGCTTTTGGTAAAAAATACACCTACCGGACCGCCAGCGTCTCGCCGGATTGGGATTGGTTCCTCAAACTCGGAGTGGTTTCGACTGAATTAAAATTACAGGATATAGAAAACGGGATCGGCACCGCGGCCGCGGCTAAAGACGGCTTCGATGGTTTTGATGCCCTTGAAATGCGCGGCACCGATGTGACCGGCAATTATTTACAGCTCAAATTCGTCAAAAATAATGCTCCGGATTGCGCTTACGACCTGCACGCGCCCTTCGATGCCAACAGCACCTGGAAGATGCAGGTCAAGACACCCTCAACCAATTTGAAAAAATCCGCCGAAATTGTCTGGCCGCAAATCCGCCTGGTTCGGCAAAATCTGAAGTTTTCACTCTTAGCCGGCGATAACAGTATTCTGGTGGACGACCTGCACCAAATCTCCTCTTACAAATTCCAGTTGAAGGACACTCTTACCACTCTTTATGTCAGAGCCACAAAAATCGGTGATAGTACCCCGCCAACTTTTTCCTATGTTTTCACCAGCAACCAGCTGGCGCCGAATGATTTGACCTTTTTTATAGTGCCGTCGGAACCTTTGAATTCGGTTACCGCAACTGTCAATGGAAAGACCGTCAATCTTACGCCGGTATCTTCACCACCCAATATTTACTATGGTAAACACTACATCAGTGAAACCGGCGCGATTGATCTGGCTGTGTCCGGCACGGATGTCTCCGGCAATTCCGGCGCAGGCTCAGCGACTTTTCAGGCTGTCTTAGCCAAAAGCGCTACCTCTCAGAAAATCGCCCTTTCCCAGAGCGGAATCGAGATTGAACTGCCCGCCGGTTCACTGTCCGAGGATATGGCAGTTTACGCCACGCGGTGCGCTATGGATTTAAGCGCGCTGGATCAGAAAGCGCCCATCGGCGATCCGATTTATATCGGACCCGACAACGTAAAATTCACGAATAAAGCAACTCTGCGTTTGACTGATCCGGATGAATCTAAAAATGTGGCGCTCTACCGCTTAACGAATGGCAATTGGGAATTAGTCGAAAATTGCCAGAACTCCGCGGTGCAGATCGCCGCGTCCGGCACTTATTGCTTCTTCCCTGGAACCGGCGGAGACAGTCACACCACTGCCACGCCCCTGACTTATGCGCTGAATGATTGTTATCCCAATCCCTTTAACAACACTACTACGATTCATTATTCCATCAAGGAGCCGGGGCGGGTACAATTGACGATCTATGATCTGCGCGGCTATGAGGTTCAGCGTCTTATAAACAATATCCAACCAACCGGCACCTATCAGATCCCATGGGACGGAAGAAATCAAAGCGGGGAACCGGTCGCTTCCGGTATATATTACCTGAGCCTTAAAGTTTCCAGCGGCGAGAAAATCCTCTATCGCGCCAATAAAAAACTTACCTTGATTAAATAGGTCTGAACGATGAAGATAAGGTCGATATTTCTGATGGTACTGATTGCCATTTTGCTGACGGGATTTTTTATTCAATGTGAAAAAATCGTCTATACCTATGACGATCAGAAACCACAATTAGCCAGTAATCTGTCCATCCTCTCCGTCACTGACAGCACCGCCCAACTTTATTGGGAAACCGATGAAGCCTGTCATATCCAAATCAAGTACGGTGCCACGACTGATTATGACAGTATCTACCAGGATGATGAAAATCGTGAAATTCACAACGTAATTTTGTCCGGGCTGGAACCGCATACCCTGTATCATTTCCGGATTTACTTCTGGGATTTTGCCGGAAACGGGCCGATCAAACTGCCCGATACAATCTTTACCACCCTGGCGAACGAATACAGTTATCTGCGCGAGGGCTGGCAATTTATCAGAGAAAAGAATTATACCTCCGCCAAAACCTCATTCGATGCGGCTTATCAGATCAATCCATATCTGGCAGAAATATATGCCGCTTACGGCTGGTTAAATCTCAAAATCGATTCGCTCACCCTGGCAAGGGCAAACTTGGCGACCGCTTTCGATATGGAGCGCCAATTGCCAATTACCTTAGCCGGTATCGCCATTCTGAATATGATCGACGACCAGCCCGCCGAGGCGATCAGCAACATTAACCGTATTCTTAATGCAAATGACCAATGGGTTTATCGCTACAATTCAGATATCAGCTGGAAAAGTCTGCGTCTGACTCTGGCTCAGGCTTACTATCAGACTGATCAGCTGAGTGCGGCTCAGCGGGAACTGGATATTCTCTGGCCAGAAAATGGATTAAATCCCAACTTACCAGCCAGCTGGATCGTTAACAAGCAAACCTACAATACTTTCGAAGAGGCGTTTATAGCGGCTTTGAATTATCTAATTGCCAATCCGGAGAAAATCGGATGAAGACCAGCGGCGCTCTTAAAAACCCGGGGGCGGCGGCGGAAGTGGCGGGGTCGGCTCACCGGGAGCATTCTGGTGATGATGGTGATGCCCGGTCCACCAGTGCCAACCATCTGGAGATTGAGTTTGCAGAAGTGAAAAGGTTTGTATGGTTGGAACCGTGAAAACCGCTGTGGCGGCTAGTTTTTTGAGAAAATTTCGACGAGAAATATTTTTATCTTGAGGTTCTTTTTCATTTGTCATAGCCTGTCACCATTTACTATTTATGCAAAAACCTAATAAATATAAAGCATTTATTTTGACAAAACAATGTCAAATTTATCAAATCAGAAGAATACGTGGAGTAATGCAATGCGCCTGATTTTTAAAAATATCTCAATTGTTTTATCGGCACTAATTCTGCTTCATCTTGCCGGCTGTGAAAAGGAAATTCTCAAGGTCAAAGAAGACCTCACGCCTCCGGTAATCCTGACTGTGCCGTACAATGAAACTTCCACCGGCACCGCCACAATTTTCTGGACCACTGACGAACCTTGTTCGGTTGCAGTTAAATACGTTGTGGTTGATCAAAGCGATACGGCTAGTATCAGCGGAGTGGAATATCGTCAGAACCATCAGGTCACCTTGGTAGATCTGCTCGCCAACGTGACTTATCGCTATTACACTCTGAGTTATGACATCGCCGGCAATTATACCCGGACCACGCCAGCCTCTTTTACCACCTCTATCGATACCGCTTACTATTTGACGCACGGATGGGATTTATATGCGGCTGGCGATTATACCGGCGCACGCGAATCCTTCCGGCAATATGTGGCCTATTTTCCCGATAATCTCGCCGGACTGACCGCTTTAGGCTGGAGTCAACTGCAGGATAGTCTGGTCGACAGCAGTATCATCACCTATAACACCGTTTTAGGAATGAATGATGAATATACCGATGCGCTGGCCGGGCTGGTTGTTGCCCTTTATCGCGACTATCACCTGAATGCTTTGCAGATTTCGATGGAAAAATTACTGGGGCTGGATTCGCTGTATATTTTCAGTAACGACGAGCGCTACACTCACCGTATGTTCCGCCTGATGCTGGCGGAGTCATATAATGTAGCTGGTCGTCTGGAGGATGCCCAGGAAATCGTCGATCTGTTACATCCTGAAAACGGATTGGACCCGGCAGATTCAACCACCTGGAAAATTGTCGATGGCGAAGACACTTATATTTACGACAGCTACCAATCGGCTCTGACCAACCTCATCGAATACTTAAAGTACAATTGGTGGGAAGCGGTCGGCTTGCCCAAGCCGAGATTTTATTATCCCGGATAAATTTTAGAAATTAAATCTTTATAAAATAAATGACCGCCCTTCTCACTTCAGGCGGTCATTTTTCTAAAATAGTGGATCGATACTAATGAAAAGGCACTGGAGTGCCCGCTCATTATAAAAACTAACTGCCGTTTTTTGGGTTAGATAACCTTGTGGACGAGCAGTCCGACCATTAAAATTAAGGCAACGATAATCAGCGCAACGCCGATGTTGCCTTTTTTAATTTCTTCCCATTCATCGATATCTCTCGATAGCAGATCGAAGACCTTGATCGCCAGGCCGACGCCGAATGAAAAACCGATCGCGGCTACGATCGCCCAACCGATACCTCTGAGATACATCATGAGAGTATAAGACCAGGAAAAAGGATCCATCAATTCCTCCTTAATAAGTTTAAATTAATATTAACTGAACTTTAGTTTCCGGACAAAATCCGATGAAGAGCAATTGCCATCAACATAATTGATAATCTCAGCCATGGTTGCCGTAGCGTTAATACTGGAATTGCCCTTGAATTCCATCGAAACAATGATTGTAACCTTTTCGATCGTTGCCTGATGATATTTAATTGCCTTCCCGGCGGCATAGAACCCAATCAGCATAATGCGATCAAAATTATTGCGACCACTCTGGACGTTGATGATTAACTCTTGGGTGCCATTGGGATGCGAAACCAGATTCATATCACTGCCGGAAATATTAACCTGGTAAGCCAAACAAATCTGTTGAATCGAAGACATTAAGCGATTATTCGCCCAGCTGATACTGAATGTCAGAAGTAACACCCCTACAACAGCGATAATACAAACTCTCTTTTTTCTTTTCAAATGTCTATCTCCTCACTACTCGTTATTCTCATTTTTCGCGGTTAATATTAGAAATAAATTTCCCTTTGTCAAATACTTTTTATCAATAAGGTAATTTTAAATTGGGTGAACATCGCGCCAAGTAACCTGTCCTTTTTTCCAGACCGAGTAAATCGCCGGAAATCCCAGAAAATAGGGTATGCCCTGATAGTGAGAAAATTTCCAGATAATGAAGTCAGCCTGTTTACCGGATTCGAGACTCCCGATTTTGCTTTCCATTTTCAATGATTGGGCGGCATTGTAGGTAGCGGCTTGCAGAGCTTCCAGAGGATGCAGGTGCATTTTCAGACAGGCCAAGGTAATTACCAGAGCCATCGATTGGGTCATGGAGCTTCCCGGATTGAAATCGGTCGCAATTGCAACCGGCAAGCCTTCGTCCCACAAACGCCGGGCGGGAGCATATTGATCCGAACCGAGAAAAAAAGTGGTCGCCGGCAAGAGCACTGGAATGATGTTGCCTTCGATCAAAGCCGTGATACCTTCCTCCGTGATAGTCGTCAGGTGATCAGCTGAGATGGCGCCCAATTGACTGGCCAGCCGCACCGCGCCGATCGATTTAAATTCATCGGCATGAATCCGCAAGCCGAGTCCCAGAAATTTAGCCGCTTCCAGGACCTGCCGCGATTCAGGTACACTGAAAACACCCTCTTCGCAAAAAACATCACAGAAATCGGCCAGGTTTTCGCGCACCACCTGCGGCAACATTTTCTCGACAATCAAATCCAGATAAGCCTCGTGATTATCCTTATATTCCGGCGGATAATCGTGCGCCCCCAGAAAAGTTCTCCGCATTTCGAGCGGATGGTGAAGAGCCAGTTTTTTCAGCAGACGCAGGGATTCCAGTTCGCCTTCCACCGACAACGCATAGCCGCTCTTGGCTTCGATCGTGGTGGTGCCTTGCCGGAGAAAACCATCCAGTCGGGAGCGGACTTTACGCTCCAGCGCCGGCCGGCTGATTTCCTGCAAACTGCGCGCGCTGGAGATAATTCCGCCGCCGGCCTCGGCGATTTGCTGGTAACTCTTACCCATCAGGCGCATCTCGAATTCCTTCTCGCGGGTGGCGTTGAACACGGGATGGGTATGCACATCGACAAATCCCGGTGTGACCAAATTGCCGTTGGCGTCGAGGCGTTTTAATTCGGGTGAATCCAGGTCTCTGCCGATCTCCATGATCATACCATCCCTGACAACCATTTCGACGCTTTGTGCTACGCGCATCGTTTGGCTTTGCGTATCGAAGGTTACCAGTTCGCCGATATTTTTAAGAATGAAACTGTTCGCGCTCAAGTTTTTACTCATTTTTCAATGAATAAAGATAACTAATTCACGCCGTTATTTCAAAACAGCCCCTTCAGTTTTTATTGCCAAGTTGAATTATTGTATCTAACTTGCGGCGCAAATTTATTAATAATTAGAGAGAGAATAGTATCAAAATGAATCTGCAAACCGAGCCCGGTAAAATATCAGAAGCCGTCGAGTTTTTACATTCACGCCTAAAAAGTCCTATCGCCAACACAGCTGTTGTGCTGGGTTCCGGATTGGGTTACTTCGCTGAACAAATCACGGTAATTGATAAGATCGACAACCAGGAGATTCCGCATTATCCGCCTTCCACGGTTGTCGGTCATGCCGGTAAAATTGTCAATGGTCGCATAGCCGGAGCACCCTTGATCGCCATCCAGGGACGAACCCATCTATACGAAGGTCGCAGTTTATCTGAAATCACCTTTTATGTCGAAATTTTAGCCCGGCTCGGCATCCAATATCTGGTTCTGACCAACGCCGCCGGCGGTATCGACGCGAACCTCAAACCAGGTAATTTCGTTCTGCTAACAGACTACCTGAATTTCACCCAGATCGCCTTAACTCCTGACGATAATTCTCAGACAGAATCGCCTTTTTCGGATGGACTAATAAATCTTGCCCGCCAAATTGCCCGCCAAAACCGGATCGATCTGCCTGAAGGGATTTACTGCTGGACTCTGGGCCCCAGCTTCGAGACTCATGCCGAGATCAAAGCCGTCCGGAAACTGGGCGCCGCGGTCGTAGGTATGTCAACCGCTCCCGAAGCGGTGGTAGCCCGACGTCTGGGAATGCAGGTGCTGGGGATCAGTCTGGTCACCAATTTCGCGGCGGGTATCAGCGATACTCCCATTACCCATGAGGAAGTCCAAATCACAGCCGATAAGAGTAAGAAGGCTTACTCTATTCTGATGGAACAAATTATCGTCAGGCTCGCTAAAAATGACCGGGCGCACTCTATCGAATAATACCCTCAATTCAATCCTTGTTTTCCTGATTTTGTTCAATTAAAATATCAAAGTACTGATGGAACGCGCGAAGCAAAAAATCAAAATACTCAGCTGGCTGAGAGCTTTTATCTTTGCGGCCGGGATTTATGCTATTCTCGGATTGATTGCTTTACTCACCAGCCTGTATTTTTCAAAAGACTTGCCTTCGATTGAACAACTGCAAAAGGTCGATCCGGAATTAGTAACCCGGATATACAGCGCCGATGGCGTCATCCTGCAGGAATTGTTTACCCAGCATCGGATCTATGTCTCGATTGACCAAATACCGCCGGCAATGGTGCAGGCTGTCATCGCTATCGAAGATAGTCGCTTTCTCAGGCACTGGGGCGTCAGCCTGCGTGATTTTGGGCGGGCGATGATCATCGACATCATCACGCTCAGTAAAAAAGAGGGCGCCAGTACGATGACTCAGCAGTTAGCCCGGATGTTGTATGAATCGATCGGCTTTGAAAAGACGATTGTACGAAAAGTAAAGGAATTACTGACCGCCCTGCAAATCGAGCGCATGTATACCAAGTCCGAGATCGCGGAAATGTACCTAAATTCTAACTGGATGGGACATGGGGTTTATGGTGTGCAGGCGGCGGCTCAAAGATTTTTCGATAAAAATTCCAACCAGCTTACCCCGGATGAATGTGCTCTCCTGGCCGGAGTAATTAAAAATTCCGCCCGGTTTTCACCAATTCGCAATCCTATCAACGCTTATAAACGCCGCAATCTGGTATTGCACCGCATGCGTAAACACGGCTATCTGACTGATGAAGAATATGCTTTGTATAAAAACACTCCACTTCAGGTGTTTAAACCGGAACCGCCGGCTAAACAGGCGCCCTATTTCGTTGAGTATATCCGTCAACGCCTCCAGCGTGAAAATGAAAAACTCGGGATTGACATCTATCGTGACGGTCTATCAATCTACACAACTATCGATTCCAAAATTCAGGCCGCGGCCGATTCAGCCATGAACCAACATTTAAGACATCAACAAGAATTACTCAATACTCGTCTCCTGGAAGACCTTTCCGAATTGCGCAGTTTTGTCAGGGACAGCGCTATTTCACTCGAACAGGTGCGCGCCATGATCCGCGGCGATATCCCAATGAATCCCGGCATGCAGGCGACCTTGGTAGTTCAGGGCGCCCTGGTAGCAATTAATCCGGCTAACGGACACATTCTTGCTTTGATCGGTGGAAGAGATTTTAATGAGTCCGAATTCAACCGGGCTACCCAGGCCAGACGCCAACCCGGTTCGGCTTTCAAACCAATTGTCTTCGCTACTGCAATAGATAACGGCTTCCCGGTAACTACGCAACTACTTAACCAGCCGGTCGTCTTAAATATGCCGGACGGGACGCGTTGGGCGCCAAAAAATTACGATTTGTCCACCGGCGGCAATACAACTCTGCGTGAAGGACTCGCCAAGTCATTAAATCTGATTTCGGTACGTGTCGTTCAGGAATTAATCTCTCCGGCCTCGGTAGTCGAACTTGCGAAACGCATGCATATGACCACCAAAATTCTACCGGTTGACGCCCTGGCGCTGGGAGCCTGCGAAGTAATTCCGATCGAATTGGCTTCGGCATTCGGTATTTTTGAAAATCATGGAGTTTGGGTCGAGCCGATTGCCATTATCCGGATTAAAGACCGTTATGGTAACACAATTGCGCAATATAATCCGCGCCAGGAATTGGTCCTCAGCGAAGAAACCGCCTATCTGACCACCAGCCTGCTGGAATCAGCTGTGAATAATGGAACGGGAGTTGGCGCCCGCAGTGTTTATGGTTTTCGTTTGCCGGCGGCTGGTAAAACCGGCACGACTAATAATTTTAACGATGCCTGGTTTATTGGTTTTACTCCCTATATGGTGGCCGGCGTCTGGGTCGGCGTAGATAATCCGGCGATCTCCCTGGGCAATCGCCAGTCGGGAGCCGCGGCGGCTCTGCCCGTCTGGGCTAATTTTATGCGGGAAGCTCACAAAGCCAAAGACTGGGGCGCGAAGTCTTTTCAAAAGCCCGACGGGATCGTCGAAGTCCAAATTTGCTCAGAGACCAAACTTCTGCCATCTCAATACTGTCCCTTGGAGACTGAAGTTTTCACCAAACAAACCGTGCCTACCGAACACTGTCAAATCCACAAGGAAATCGGCGAACCGCTTCCGAAAGACAACGTGGTTTTCTAAAAACCGCCTTTATTATTCTAATCCTAAATTCAGATACTTATCTAAAAATTCAATATTGGTCATTTTAGCCGGTCGCCGGATTCCGCTGATCTGCCAGGTGCCGCGTATAAATTGTTCAATCAACCCCGGATTATAAATTTCCTTCTGTAATGGATAAAAATCGCCTTCTTTCCGGCGTGTACCACACAGAATTCCACGTTCAAATAGTAAGCGCAACAATCCCAGCCCGATCAAATGCCGGCGCTCACAACCGGTACTGATTTTATCAATATAAATACCGTCATTCACGATTTTTGGGCAGTCAGATTTCAGGTCAAGATCGCTGACTTCCCGCATGAAATTCAGAATGCGACAAATCCGGAAAAGGGTCATTGCCGCCGTTCGATCACATCCTTTCGATTCGACTGGAAAAAAAGCCGAGCGATAACACAATGCCGATGAAGGAATCTGTCCCAGCTCTGCGCATAGCCGGAAGGTAGCTGTACCGGGAACCAGGTAAAATAAGGACGGTCCGATCAGCGTCGGAATAGGCGCCAGAAAAAGGATCGCCGCCAGCAGGTCTTCAGCCCGATCACCCGGCAAGCCGATTATCAGGTAAGTCGTAATGAAAAATCCCAGTCGCTGAGCTGTTTCGGCTACCTGTAAATATTTCTCAGTCCCAAAAGGTCGTCGGATATGCCGTTGGTGCGCCTCGGAGGGAGTCACCAACGCCAGGTTCAGCGAGCGGAATCCGGCTTGCCACATCGCCGTTAAAATTTCCTCATCCAGATTCGCGGCTGTGATGCCATTCATGGCCTGCAAAGATAAATTCAGATTGCCAAATTGCCGCTGAATTCCTTTCAGCAGTGCCAGAAACCAATCCCGCGCTCCGCCCAGATGGTCATCTTCAAAATCAAAAGAGCGGAAGCCCTGGGCGATCTTCGTAGTCATTTCGGCCAGAACATTCTCAACCGATCTTACCCGATAATCTCCACCCATCGTCTGATGAATACAACAGAAGGCACAGCGGTGCGGACAACCCCGGCTGGAAATAATCATAGCCTGCGGTCTCTTCTGAAAATAATAGGACGGCATCCCCGTTACCCGGTAATTAGCGAATGGCAAGTCATCCAAATTCGCAATATTGTTCACCGGATTGTGCCGAATCTGCCCTGTGTCGTCACACCACGAAAGATTCGGGATCTGCTTTAACGCTGGTTGCGCACTTTCCAGGGCTTGCAATAGTAAAGGTAAGGCAATTTCACCCTCACCGCGAATGACGAAATCGGCGCCTTCCCTGAACATTTCATCCGGTTGAATCGTCGCCTGGGGACCGCCGACGATTATGTTCGCGCGCGGCGCGATTTCACCTATTAGTCTGATCAACTCATAAGTCGTCGCCGCATAAGTCGTAAACAGACTGGAAATCAGGTAGCAGTCGCCATCGTTCGGTAAAACCTGCCTGATCTCAGAGGCACTCAGTCCGAAACGGTAATAGGCTTTATACAATCCGAAGGGCGAAGCATCGCCCTCTCGGTAAAATTGACGAATCGGTTTTAATTCCGCAGGCAGTTCGATTTTCCTGGGTTTGCCGGTGCGTAAATCCAGCAGGCGCAATTCATGCTGATTTAGACCGGCAGCCAGGGATAACAATCCCTGCGGGATGTTGCGTACCGGGGTTGTATAAAAATCCTCAATTGGTGGCTGAATCAAGTAAATCTTCATTTTTCACGGATAATCTAAGATAAATCTCTTTTAAAACCCTGCCGGTAATTTTAATTTCCGTTAACCTAAAATCAGGGGTTTTATGATGAAAATTCGAACTTTAATAATCCTAATGTTTTGCGGCTTGCTTCTAACCAGCTGTAGCCGTTCGGCAAAATCCGACCTTTACACGATCGGTTTTGTTCAAATTACAGAGAATCCTTTACTGGACGAAGCCCGCTCGGCTCTGATTGCCACTCTGCAGGATTCCGGTTTGGTCGATGGCCGCGACATCCGGATTATCTACCGTAACGCTCAAGGCGAGATTGCCAATATCAACCTCATTCTGCAATCGTTTCGTTCCGCCAGAGTCGATATGGTCATTACCAGCGGTACTCCCTGTATGATCGCGGCCGCTCAGGCTTTTCGCGATATTCCGGTCGTTTTTACGGTGGCATTCAGCCCGGAACAAATCGGTCTGACGCTTAGCGACTTGAACGTCGTCGGTGTTTATGATCCGCTCGATATGGAATATTTCATCGAAATCATCCAAACGATATTGCCCGACTGTCACCGTCTGGGACTGCCATATAATCCGGCTGAAGCCAATTCGCGCTTTGCGGCCGAGCGCCTCGCGGCGGAATGTCATAAGAAAAATCTGATCGTTGAAGCGACTATGGTCGCTTCTTCTAATGATCTCTTGCAAACCAGTCAGGCTCTGGTGCGTAAAAATATTGACGCTTTTCTGGTCGCCGCCGATAATACGGTGGCCCTGGCGTTCGATGCGCTTGTAAGAGTTTCGCACACCAATAAAATACCGATTTTCATCACCGAGCCGGGCGAAGTCCGCAAAGGTGCTCTGGCCGGAATAGGGATTTCCTATGCCAACTGGGGACGCGAAAGCGGTGCCCTGACGGCTTCCATTATCAAAGGGCAGACGCTAACAAAACCGCTGATCCGTCCTGCCACCCAGAAAAATATTATCCTGAATTTTAAAGTCGCTCAACAGCTTGGTCTGACTTTTCCGCCGGAATTGATGCAAAAGGCTACCGAAATTATTCAGTAGTCTCAGTTTTTTACCCAAATAAACTTAGACCGTTGAGCATTTTTTTTAAACACCGTTCACTATACTGACAGTGTTAACAACGGCTGGTATTTCAATCCTTATTGTTGATCAATAATGAGCGCCTGGTGTAAGGCTTTCACTGCCGCGATTGCCAGAGCCGTTTCGACTACGACACTCAAAGCCAGTTCTGTAATAAAAGTTCCCAAAATCTCACAAGCAACCGCGCTCAGCACTTTACTGATTTCCGCATAAAGTGACGGACGGGAAGCCAGTCCTGTACCCACAACCGACACGACAGAGACATCGGTCGCCACAAAATCCGCTTTCTGCGCCGCTTGTGCCAACCGCTCGGCATCCCGACCGGGAACGCCGGTTCGATCGACCAATATATCAAATTTGTCATCATGATGGATTGCCATCACGCGACCGCCCATGCCATTAATCGTAAAAAGCAATTCGGGCAAACGACCGGCGCCGCAAATCCGGGTGACCGCGGGCGCCAGCACGACAGCCGTTACGCCGGAGCAAACCGTCGCGCCCTGCACACGCGTTTCGCGACCACTCTTATCGCCCGACTTGCGGGCTAATATCGCAATGCCGGCTTTTTTAGCAAATTCGACGGCATCGGCATTCAGCACTTTTGCTCCTGAGAGAGCCATGGCTTGCATGACTTCATAGTTGATTTCGCGCAGAAACCGTGCCTGCTGACAGATATTCGGATCGCCGGAGTAAACCCCGTCAACATCGGAGTAAATCTCACAAGTGTCCGCATTTAGGGCGGCGGCTAAAGCGACGGCGGTTGTATCCGAACCGCCCCGACCAAGAGTGGTAACTTCCTTGTTTGTCGAAACTCCCTGGTAACCGGCTACAATTACAATCCGGCTACTCTCCAAAGCTTCGATCAGGCGAATCGGTCTGACTTCGAGAATTCGGGCGCCCTGATGACTCGGTTCGGTAATAATGCCGCTCTGGCTTCCGGTGAAGGAGATGGCGTCGCCGCCCAATTCATGGATCGCCATTGACAATAGAGTCATACTGATACGTTCGCCGGCGGTAACCAGCAGATCGAGTTCGCGTTGTTGCGGGGCAGGCGATACTTCGCGCGCCTGGGCGATCAAGGCGTCGGTCGTTTTACCCATCGCACTGACAACTACTACCACCCGATCGCCGGCTCTCTGCCGTTGCACCACTATTTCGGCAACCTGCCTCAGCCGCGCAGTATCGGCTACCGAACTGCCGCCGAATTTCATCACTACCGTGCCCATCGATCCTCCTGTATAGCGGCGACTTTCATTAAATCTCAATT
>JALOAB010000004.1 GCA_023229045.1 Fidelibacterota bacterium | reverse complement strand
GGTAAATTAATCGCAGTCCGCTTCGTGGTATTAGATTCAAATGGTAGGCGAACAGTCAGCCAGTCATATTCGATTAAAATCAGGAGAGCGCCGGATTTATATCCGGTGAAAATTGACCAGAGCGGTCAAAATTTTCCGGAATTGATCGCTTCGATTTATAACAGCGGCGACGACACTTTAAGAACTAAAGTCAAAGCGGAACGCCGTATCGGTCAGGATTGGGAATTATTCGGAATGCAGGAGGCGCTCTTTTTACCAAACCGCGCCGCTTTGGTAAAATTTCCGGGTATTCTGGGTCGCGACACGGTTTCTTTTAGGATTTCAGTCGATCCGGATAATGAAATTGCGGAATCCAGCGAGAATAATAACGTTTCAACCTTGTCAATTGTAATTAATACTTTTGCTGTCCTTCCCCAACTGGGAACGACATATGACGGAAATCAATCGGATACAGTTCAGGTAGCCGGGATTTTTAAAATTGCAGTCGCGCCGACAAGCGTTGCCGACTCGGCGGTTTTGATTCTGCGAACGGATACGACTTTGACGATTGCCACGCAACCTAAATTCAGCTTGATTTCGCCGTCACCTGAGTACTCGACTCTGGGATTGAAAGCCACCTGCGGAACTGGGTCGGTTTTGCCATTTGAAGTCGGTCTTAAAATCGATCTGAGCAATATTGCGCCGAGTCAATTACCCGATCTGAAAATTGGTAAATGGAATAATTCCCTGCAAATCTGGTACGAGGAAGAAAGTACGTCGGAAGGTCAGGCGCTCAAAGCGCGGGTAACTTTGCCGGGTACTTTCAGCCTGATTAAGAATACGGATACCACCCCGCCAACTCTTGAACTCAACCTGGAAGGTCAGCAGTTTTTCCAGAATTCATACGTTTCCGACCGGCCGAGTATTTCACTAATCGGTGAAGATGATAACGGCTTGCGATTTGACGCCGAAGGCTTAAAGGTGATTCTGGATGCTGATGAAATTGCTTTCGAAAACCTGAGCACTCCGGATACCGTTACCAGCGGGCACTATTTTTCGGTGCAGTTCAGACCGGTTCTCACGGTGGGTGAGCATACCCTGATGGTGACCCTAAAAGACGCGGCTGGTAATAGTACAACGAAATCAGTCGATTTTATTGTCAGCGATGCCTTACGCTTAATCGATTACGGAAATTTCCCGAATCCTTTCAAGACCCGCACGACTTTCATTTACGAATTGACCCAACGGGTGAACACTCTAAAAATTAAAATTTATACCGCTTCGGGACGCTTGATACGGGTTCTGGATTCAAATAACACTTTTGAATCGGGCGCGGATATGAACGAAGGCGGTTACCATGAAATCATGTGGGACGGTCTCGATGTAGATGGCAATTTTATCGCCAATGGGATTTACTTCTATAAAATAACTGCCAAATCGGGTAGTAAAACTGTCACCAAGATCGGGAAACTGGCTAAAGCGCGATGAAGAGGATTCTGGTAATTGGATTGATCGTGATTAATTTGACCGGGTGGTTAAAGGCCGGCGAATATGCGGACGCTTTTCTTGAATTGGGAGTCAGCGCGCGTGCCTCGGCGATGGCTAATGCCATCGGAGCGTTGGATTTTTCCGAGACGGCATTCATGAGTAATCCTTCCGGAATAAGCTATGTAAAAAAGGCGCGATTGGGACTGATGTACACATCGCAATTTGGGCTGGCAGATCATAACTATATCGGTTTGGCGATACCGACTGGTCAGCATTATTCGCTGGCTTTAAGCTGGATCAGATTTGGTGTGGACGACATTCCCATTCTGCCTGACATTGTCGTTGAGATTCCCGATAAAGCTGTTCGCCGGGATTCGGTGATCAGCATTTATACCAGCGACGTCGAAACTTTCAACGATGTCGAGAATGCGGTTTTTCTCTCGCTGGCACGTTTTAATTCGGCGATTGTCGATCTGGGTTGGCGCTATTCAAAGTTCAATATGGAATTTCCGATCGGGATAAATTTAAAATTCATCCATAAAAAGTATTTCGATCTCGAGGGATTTGGCTTGGGAATAGATATCGGCGGTCGTCTAAGGGTTAGCGGTGAAGAATTTCTGGACGTCAACAAGCTCGGGATGATGAGCATTGGATTTGCGCTGAAAGATGTTTCCGGAACGACAATTTATTGGAATACCAAGAGTCAGGATCGGATTCGCCTGACACCAGCCTTGTCGTTTGGACTGGAACAACCGCTAAAACCCTTGAAATTGATGATAAATTTTGGAGCGGAAAAGCACTACCGCTATAATGATAAAATCTGCTATGGACTTGAAATAATTTACGCTAATCACATTGCTTTACGTGCTGGCTTAAAAAATTCTGGCTTAAGTCTCGGATTAGGTTTAAATTTTAAAGCGATGAAGAAGCTGATCAATCTTGACTATTCGTTTAGCAATCATGATCTCGGCGCCAGCCATCGGGTCGGAATGAGTATTGGCATTTAATGATGGGAGCGATGGTACGCGTGATAATGTCGGCTACGGCTATGATACTACTACTTAACGCCTGTGATCCAAGCCTGGAGGATCCGAATCCTCCCGCGAAACCCGAATGGGTGCCTAAGTCCACACCCTATGACACTACTGAAAGTGGAATTGATGCCGATCCGGGGGGCGATGTTATCTTGTTGGAATGGTATACCGGCGAGGATGATGATATCGAAAATTATCGGATCTATCGGGCGAGTGAAAGCATTGAGGAAAAATTTAATCTGTTAGAAGAAGTGCGCGCTATTATTAACGTCGGGGCGGTCAATACTTACATTGATGATAATGTCTCGATCGGAATACCGTATTACTATTTCCTGCGGGCGGTCGATCAGGCTGGCAATCTCAGTCCGCGTTCGGATACGCTTGGGTATAAATTACTTCAGAAAATTAACTTATACGAACCGATTTCCGGCACCGTTTCGCAGGTGAAACCAACCTTTAAATGGTCAGACCCGACTTCCGCCGCTTCCGAATATGTTATCAGAGTGGAACAGTTTAATCCGAACCGGGTGATCTGGATATCGGCACTCACCCCGCAAAATTATTCAGGTGATATTCAAAGTCTGGTTTATGGAAGCCCTGATGTATTTTATCTGGCTCAATCTGAATTGAGTAGCGGTGTCAGTTACCGCTGGCGGATAGATATCGTTTCGGCATTGGACCGCGAAAATGAAGCTGGTTCTGAATCCTATTGGGGATATTTTACAGTTCAATAAGAAACAGGAGTAATCTTGAAAAAAGTAACTTTATTTATATTTTTATATTTATTAAGCGTCCAACTTTTTGCCCAGGAAAGTCAGATGATCAATTCCCGCACCGGACGCACCGCCGACCGACAAGCCGCATCCAAGTATATTCTGTCAGCCGGTGGAGACGCCTTACTCATGACGGTTAAAATTTGGGGTGAAGTGACCCGACCCGGTCTGTATGATGTTCCGATCGGGACCGATCTGATCGAGCTCATCTCGGCCGCCGGCGGTCCTAATAGCCGCGCCAATTTGTCCAAGATCAAGGTTATTCATGGATCTCCCGATGACGAAGAAAGCTTTGTAACCACAGTCAACGTCAAACAATATTTAACTTCAGGCGATCTAGATAAAATTCCCGAGATTAAACCGTCCGATACGATTGTCGTGCCGGTTAAACCTTTTTCGTTTTTCATGACCTCATTATCCTGGACCCAACAGATTTTGAGTCTGTTTTCGATTTATACGATGATTGTTTATTACACTTCAAGGTCAAGTAACTAAGAAAATAAGCACCAATAATAAACAGGAGTAACCCATGATTGACAGTATTGACGTAAAGATTTTGGACATCCTTCAGAAGGAAGGTCGCATTCAGCGTAATAAGATTGCCGATATGGTTGGCTTGACGATTCCAGCCGTCAGCGAGAGAATGCGGAAATTGGAAAAGAAGGGCATTATCGAAGGTTACCATGCCAAAATCAACAGTGCGACTATTGGCAAGGATGTAACGGCTTTCGTATTCGTCATGACTTCGCCTTCGAATAATTATGATGAATTCGTGCGCCGCTGTCGTGAAGAAAGCGACATAATCGAATGTCACAGTATCACCGGCGAAGGTTCGCATTTATTGAAAGTGCAGACCGACAATACCGTTGCGCTCGAGAAATTGCTCTCCAAAATTCAATCCTGGCCGGGCGTTCTGCAAACCCGTACTTATATTGTACTGTCCAGTTACAAGGACTTTTCATCCTTGCGACCGGCGAACGGGACGGTGAAGAAGTAAACTATTATAAAAAGCTTTTTACACGGTTAATTTTATTAACGATTAATTCTTAAGAATTGTGGATTTTGATATGTTGAGTGATATACAGACCGAATTAGAAAATATGGCGCCCCGGATTGATGAATTACGGAGGTTTCTTTGACCTCGATGCCAAGAAAATGGAATTGAGTGCCGAGCGTCAGAAAACTACCGCCCCGGACTTCTGGACAGACCAGACGAAGGCTCAGGTAGTCCTGCAGAAAATCCGCCGACTGGAAGGCGAGACGGAAAGATTCGATAAAGTCGTCAAACAATATCAGGATGTGGCAGATTTTGCCGGACTGGCCATCGAGGAGCAGGATGAATCGGTTTTAGCGGAATTGGAAAAGATGTTGCATGATCTCACCCGGCTGGTTGATCAGGTCGAGCTGGAAACTATGCTCAGCGAACCAGATGATGAGAGGAATGCCATCGTGACTATCCATCCCGGCGCCGGCGGCACCGAATCCCAGGATTGGGCTGAGATGCTGATGCGGATGTATTTACGCTGGATGGAACGCAACGGCATGCAATCGGAAGTGATCAGTATCTTCGACGGGGAAGAAGCCGGCATCAAGGAAGTCAGCATTGAAGTGAAAGGGCTTTATGCCTACGGTTATCTTAAAGCCGAAGCCGGAATTCACCGGTTGGTGCGCATTTCACCTTTCGATGCCAATCATCGCCGACATACTTCGTTCGCTTCGGTTTTCGTTTATCCTGAAATTGAAGATGATATAACCGTTGATATTAACCCGGACGATCTGCGAATCGACACCTATCGCGCCAGCGGAGCCGGCGGTCAACATGTCAATAAGACCAGTTCGGCGGTGCGGATTACGCACGTTCCGACCGGGATCGTTGTCCAATGTCAGAATGAGCGCTCCCAATTCAAGAATAAAGACAGCGCCATGAAAATTTTGCGCGCGCGCATCTATCAATTGAAAAAAGAAGAAAAAGAAAAAGAGAAACTGGAAATCGAGAAAAACAAAAAGGACATTTCCTGGGGCAATCAGATCCGTTCTTATGTTTTTCAGCCATATACGATGGTCAAAGATCATCGCACGAAATATGAGACCGGCAACATTCAGGCCGTAATGGATGGCGAAATCGATGAGTTTCTACGGCAATATTTATTGTTTAAAGTTAACAAATGAAAGACCTTAATTGTGAATAAAGACAGCCAACAAACCGGCAAATCATTGAGTGAATTACTCGCCATCCGGCGCGAAAAATTGCAGGCAATCCGCGCAATGGATGTTCGTGCTTATGAATATGAATTTCAACGAACTCACACCACGACTGAGATCATTCAGCAGTTTGACGAAATAACCGAGAAAGTCGTGGTTCGCACCGCCGGGCGGATCATGGCGGTTCGCAAAATGGGGCGAGCCAGCTTCTGTCACATGCAGGACGAAAGCGGGCGCATCCAGATTTACGTTCAGGAAAACAGCGTCGGGTCACGCGGTTACGAATTATTCGGCCTGCTGGATATCGGCGATATCATCGGCATTGTTGGAAAAGTCTTCCGCACCCGTACCGGCGAAGTCACGATCCTGGTCGATGAATTGCATTTACTGGCGAAAAACATCCGCCCGATCCCGATCGTCAAGGAAAAAGACGGCCAGGTTTTCGATGCCTTTACGGATAAGGAACAGCGCTACCGCCAGCGCTATCTTGATTTGATGGTAAATCCGGAAGTGCGCGAGGTTTTCCGAACACGCTCGAGAATCATTCAATGGACGCGCGATTTTCTAAACGAGCGCGGTTTCCTGGAAGTCGATACGCCGATACTTCAGCCGATATACGGCGGCGCCAACGCCCGACCATTCAAGACTTTTTACAATGCCCTCGAGCGCGACTTTTATCTGCGGATTGCGGTCGAATTATATCTGAAACGTCTGATTATCGGCGGTTTCGAGAAAGTCTATGAAATCGGGAAAAATTTCCGCAACGAAGGTCTCGATCGCAGTCATAATCCCGAATTTACCCTGCTCGAATTTTATCAGACGTATGTCGATTATAATTACATGATGGATTTCGTCGAACAATATTTCCGGTTTCTTTGCGCCAAACTGGAAAAGTCAAAGTTGCCCTTCGGCGAATATGAGATTGACTTCAGTCAACCATTTCCTCGTCGTAAAATGTTCGATCTGATCCGTGAGTACGCCGGAGAGGATGTCGCGAACTATTCGGAATCGGAACTGAAGGTATTATGCCAGAAAAAAGGCATCGAATTAAAACCGGATGACAATTACGGCAAATTCATCGAATTGTTATTTGATAATTTTGTCGAACCGAATCTGATCCAGCCAACCTTTGTGATCGATTATCCGAAAGCCATCTCGCCGCTGGCAAAAAGCAAACGCGACGGTTCGGTCGCGATCGTCGAACGCTTCGAGCTTTATATCGCCGGCCATGAATTCGTCAATGCCTTCAGCGAATTAAACGATCCAATCGATCAGCGCGAGCGGCTCGAGCAACAGAATCGTCTGCGCGAATCCGGCGACGAAGAAGCTCAAACAATGGATGAAGATTTCGTCACGGCTATGGAATTCGGCATGCCGCCGACCGGAGGAGTCGGGATCGGCATCGATCGGGTGGTGATGCTATTTACTAATCAGGTTTCGATTAAAGACGTTATCCTTTTTCCGCAGATGCGCACTTGAGCCCGGAGAGCAATGGCGGTTCCGTTTTTCATCGCTAAGCGTCATCTCTTAAGCCATCACAAAATCGGCTACATTTCTTTTATCAGTATCATTGCTACGATTGGTCTGGCGGTCGGCGTGGCGGTTTTGATCCTGACGATCTCGATTTTGAACGGATTCGAAAATGAGATCAAGACCAAACTGCTGGGATTCGATTCGCATATCCGCCTGCGCCTTTTCTACGCGGATGTGATGGATTCGACCCTGGCGATTCGCTCGGAATTGGAAAAGATGCCGGAGGTTGAATGTTTCGTGCCGTATATTCACGGCGCCGCCATGATCCGCAACGGGTCGGAGACCGACGGGATTATCGTTGAGGGAATTGCTGAATCGGATATCCGTCGCACATTGGTGGTGGATCAATTTATCAGGAGGGGCGAACTGCGGTTCGATCTGCCGGATAATCGTGATGGAATAATGCTGGGAATGAAATTGGCGAAACAACTGGGCGTCGATATCGGCGATAAAGTCTATTTGTTTGTACTCCAACCGGTATCCGGTTTCAGCAAACGACCGCGGATCGTCACTTTTACCGTGACCGGTCTGTATGATTCCGGGATTGCTGATTACGACGATGTTTTCGTTTACACGAGTTTGTCGGCGGCGCAGAAATTATTCAATCTCGGCGATCAATTTTCCGGCTATCAGATCCGCCTGAAAGACAGCCGGCAGGTCGACAAGGTCACGGATTATATCAATAAAACGCTTGGCTATCCTTACAATGCGCTGAGCTGGAACGATCTGCATTCCAATCTGTTCGAATGGTTGCGGATACAGCGCATCCCGATTTTGCTGATATTCGGGCTGATTGCCGTCGTGGCAGTTTTTAATATTGTCAGTTCGCTGATGATGATCGTAATCGAGAAAACCCGCGATATAGGCATTCTGAAAAGTGTCGGTCTGAATAATCGGCAGGTGACCCGCATTTTCTTTTACGAGGGGCTCTCGATCGGGATTGTCGGAACTCTGGCTGGTTTCGGACTGAGTCTGTTGCTGGCTTTCGCGCAGAATCGTTTTAATTTAATTTCGATCCCGGCCGATGTTTATTTTATGAACTCTATACCGGTATTACTAAACGGCTGGAATTTTTGCGTGATTGGTGCAATTGCCATTGCGTGTGCGGTGCTGGCGACTCTTTATCCGTCTTACAAAGCAGTTAGATTGACTCCCAGCGAGGCGACCCGTTATGAATAGGAAATTTCTGGATTGGATTGCCCTGCGTTATTTTCGGTCGAAGAAAAAGACCGGACTGATTTCGTTTACATCTTATGTATCAGTGGTTGGCATCGCCCTGGGATCGTTTGCCATGCTGGTCGCCTTGAGCATTTTGAACGGTTTCGAAGCCGAAATTACCAATCGGGTCATCGATCTCGAATCGCACTTGCGCATCAGCGGTCGCGAACTGCAATCTACGCAAGTCGAAAAGATCGCCGGATTATTGAAAGATACACCGCTGAAAGAGATTTACCCGTATGTCTTGAAAAAAGCAATCTTGTCAACGGAGAATCTGGAAGCTGTCGTGCGCATCAAAGCCATTGGGGCGACAACTCTGGAGCGGCAACTCGCGGCGCCGACCGCAATCGTCCGGGGCGGGGCGAATTTCACCTCAGCGGTTAACGATTTGCCGGGTATCGTGATTGGTTATCAATTAGCCGATAAGCTTGGGGTTTATCCGGGCGACACGCTTAATATTGTCAATCCACTCAGCATCGGAAGCGGACTGAATATTCCGGTCGTTGGTCAATTTTCGGTGACCGGTGTATTCCGGCTCGATTTGTTCGATTACGACGAAAATTTAGCGTTTATTGAATTAGCAGAAGGACAGAAAATTTTTGAGATAGGCGACAATTTCAGTGGAATTGATTTGCGCCTGGAAAATTATAAATATGTCAACAAAGCCCGTCAACAACTGCTTGACGGATTGGGCGGTGCTTACGATATTGCCAGCTGGGAAGATTTACATCGCACGCTGTTCGGCGCGATGAAATTGGAAAAGTACGGAAGTTTCATTGCGCTGAGTTTCATTATTCTGGTGGCGATCCTGAACCTGACCAGCGCTTTGGTAATGCTGATTATGGAGAAAATCCGCGAGATCGGCATGCTCCAGGCGCTGGGTGTGGACCAGTTCCAGGTCCGTAAAATCTTCCTGCGGCTCGGGTTGTTAATCGGCAATATCGGTCTGATTGCCGGGATTGTGCCGGCGCTGGCGCTTTGCCTGGCGCAACAACATTTTCAATTCATTCCACTTCCGTCGGTATATTTTATCCCTTATTTGCCGGTGCTGGTGCAATGGACCGACGTGCTGATAATCGCCATGGCCGGTTTAGGATTAATCTATTGCGGCACGCTTTATCCCAGCTGGCGGGTTGGCAAACTCATGCCTTTGGAGGCTATACAATATGAAAAGTGAAACGAGTCAAACGCTATTGACGGTCAGGAATTTGTCCAAATCTTTCTGGAACGATGGTCTGGAAATCGCCGTATTACGAGATGTTAATTTCGAGATCAAGAGAGGCGAAGTCGTAACTATTGTCGGGCCATCCGGTATCGGCAAATCAACCCTGCTGAATTTGGTGGGAACTCTCGACCGGCCGGATGCCGGAACGATCGAATACGAAGGCCAAAATCCGTTCGATTTGCCGGATGCGCAAATTGCCAGGTTTCGCAATGGACGGATTGGATTTGTCTTTCAGTTTCACCACCTCTTACCGGAGTTTTCGGCTCTTGAAAATGTCATGATCCCGGCAATGATATATAACCATGATATAAAACAGGCTGAAGAACTCGCCCGCGAAATGCTGATGCGGGTTGGATTAGCCAAACGGCTTAGCCATCGTCCGGCGATGCTTTCCGGCGGCGAGCGCCAGCGAGTGGCAATCGCCCGGGCTTTAGTGAACAATCCGCTGGTCGTTTTGGCTGACGAGCCAACCGGCAACCTCGATGCCGAGAACAGCGCATTATTAATCGACCTGATCCTGGAATTGAATCGGGAATACCAGCGCACATTTATCATTGCCACGCATAATCAAACCATTGCCGAGAAATCGCACCGCATTCTCCAATTTGCGCAGGGTACTTTACAGTAAGAATTTGGTCTCGGGCTGTTTTTATTTTGTAAGGCTGGTCGGTGAAATCGCCGACAATCGGTCAAAGTGACAGAGCGCTTGAAAATAAAAAAGAATGATTGATTTAACACTTGGTTAGTTTTAACTTCTTGCGTTATTTGAGCAGGTACGAGGATAAATGAAAGATAATTTTTCTAGAATAATTCAAATCATCGTTAAAGCCGCCAGGGGCGAAGCGATGCGTTTGAATCATAATTACGTTGGCACTGAGCACATTCTCTGGGCAATCATCAATATGGAGAAAAGTCTTACCGTCGAGATTTTGATGGCTCTGGAGGTTGATATAAAACAATTACATAAAATGATCAACGATTCGTTGAAAGCTATCGGCGGAACGCTGACTATCGGCCGGATTCCGTTCACCAAACAGGTCGAACGTATTTTGCGCAACAGCTATAACGAAGCCAAAGAACTCGGCGCTGAGATGGTTAGCGACGAACATATTACGCTTTCCATTTTGAAAGAAAGAGAAGGTGTCTCTTGTGAAATTCTCAATAGTTTCGGAGTGGATTATTATAATTTCAGGGGTGAAAATTCCGGGACTTCCGATGTACCTCAGCGTGTTATAAAAAGCGAGAAAAAGAGTTCGCGTACGCCGGCGCTCGATCACTTCTCGCGCGATATTACCGAGAAAGCCCGCAATAAACAACTCGATCCGGTTATCGGACGCGATCAGGAAATCGAACGCGTGGCTCAGATTTTATCCCGTCGCAAGAAGAACAATCCGGTATTGATCGGTGAACCCGGCGTCGGTAAGACTGCCATCGCCGAAGGTCTGGCTTTGCGTATCGTTGCCAAAAAAGTACCGCGTTTGCTAATTAATAAACGGATAATCGATCTGGATCTGGCGGCTATTGTGGCCGGCACCAAATATCGCGGTCAGTTTGAAGAACGCATGAAAACCA
The DNA here is from genome assembly GCA_023229045.1 of Fidelibacterota bacterium. GTDB lineage: Bacteria > Fidelibacterota > UBA2242 > UBA2242 > UBA2242 > JAGNGI01. The sequence goes on along the minus strand of JALOAB010000004.1, from coordinate 25,693 downwards.
TTATGCAGGAATTGGAACAAGCCCGCGATGTGATCCTTTTTATCGATGAATTGCATACGATTGTCGGAGCCGGCGGCGCTTCGGGTTCGCTGGATGCTTCCAACATGTTCAAACCGGCTTTAGCCCGCGGTGAACTGCAGTGCATCGGCGCTACGACTCTCGATGAATACCGCAAATACATCGAAAAGGATGGCGCACTCGAAAGACGTTTTCAAAAAGTCATGATTAATCCTCCGACCAAGGAGGAGTCGCTATCAATTCTGAAAGGACTGCGCGAGCGTTATGAAGAGCATCACCATGTTCGTTACACCGACGATGCCCTCTGGGCGGCCGTCGAACTAAGCGATCGTTATATCACCGATAAGTTCTTACCCGATAAAGCTATCGACGTCATGGATGAAGCCGGTTCGCGCGTTCATCTGCGCGATATCGTCATTCCAGATGAAATCCTGCAAGTCGAAAAGAAACTGGATGAAGTCAGCAGTCTGAAAGATAAGGCTGTGAGAGAACAACAGTTCGAAAAAGCCGCCGACTTGCGCGATAATGAAAGGAATTTGAAAAAAGAACTCGCCGAGATCCACGACGCCTGGGAAAAAAGTGACGTGAAACAGACTATGATGGTTTCGACCGATGACATTGCCGACGTCGTAGCGATGATGACCAGTATTCCGGTTAATAATATCACCGAATCCGAAAACCAAAAATTGCTGGAGATGGAATCAGAACTCCGCAAGTCAATTATCGGACAAGACGATGTGATAAGGACCGTTAGCAGTGCCATCCGCCGGGCGCGCGCCGGATTGAAGGATCCTCGCCGTCCGATCGGTTCGTTCTTGTTCTTAGGTCCAACCGGAGTCGGTAAGACCGAGTTTGCCAAAGTATTGGCGCACTTCCTGTTTCCTGGATCAGATGCTCTGATTAAAATCGATATGTCGGAGTACATGGAGAAATTCGCCGTTTCGCGCCTGATCGGAGCGCCGCCGGGATATGTCGGCTATGAAGAGGGCGGCGAGCTGACTGAAAGAGTCCGTCATCAGCCTTATTCGCTGGTACTTTTTGACGAAATTGAAAAAGCTCATCGTGACGTTTTTAATATTTTATTGCAAATATTCGACGATGGCGTGCTGACTGACAGCTTCGGTCGCCGCGTTGATTTTAAGAATACCATCGTGATCATGACCTCCAACGTCGGTTCACGCCTTATGCAGAGTGCGGCTTTTGGTTTTTCGAAAACTGATCCGGCCAGCGAATACGAAGTCATGAAAAAACGTATTCTGGATGAAACTCAGCAGTTATTCAATCCGGAATTTCTAAACCGAATTGACGATCCCATAGTATTCAAATCCTTGACGCGCGATGACGTTTTGAAGATCATTGACCTTCAATTGCACGATATTCGTCGTAATCTGACAGCTTCTAGTACGACTCTGGAACTGAGCGAGGCGGCCCGGGAATTGATCATGGAACAGGGCTTTAAACCGGAATTCGGAGCGCGACCGTTGCGCCGGGCAATTCAAACTCTGATCGAAGATCCAATTTCGGAGCAGATTCTAAACGGCAGTCTGCGGCGTGGCTTAAAAATTGTCGTGGATGTGTCGGATAATAAAATGGTGTTTACTCAATCCGAAATAGAGTATAAAATTTCATCGGCATCGATAACTAACGAACCGGTTAATAACTAAATAAGCCATAATTTCAGGCTTTTCTCAGCCAGTTAATAACTCAACCGTATTATCTGACGTTGTGTCCGAATCATTTCTTGGCACGAGGTTTGTCGCTATTCTATTGAAATTTGAAAATTGAAGCCCGAAAAATAATAGGAGATAAATATGGGAAAAATAATAGGCATTGATTTGGGAACAACCAATTCCTGCGTGGCTGTAATGGAAGGCGGCAAACCGCGCGTCCTGGAAAATTCGGAAGGCCGATTGGTTACCCCATCGGTCGTTGTGTTTAAAAAAGACGGCGAACGGGTAGTTGGCGACACTGCCAAACGCCAGATCGTCACTAACCACGATCGGGCGGTTTACTCCATCAAGCGTTTTATGGGAAGACTTTTTAAGGAAATTCAACGCGAACGCGAGGAAGTGCCGTTTAAGGTTATCGAAGGACCTAACGGCGATGCGCGGGTACGCGTTGCTGATCGTGATTATTCTCCGCCCGAGATCGGAGCGATGGTTTTGCAGAAAATGAAACAGACCGCCGAAGAGAAATTGGGCGAAAAAATTACGGATGCCGTTATCACCGTTCCGGCCTATTTTAACGATGCGCAACGTCAGGCAACCAAGGATGCCGGTAAAATTGCCGGTCTGGACGTCAAACGCATCATCAATGAACCAACCGCCGCCGCTCTGGCGTACGGATTGGACAAGAAAAAAGATGAAAAGATAGCCGTATACGATCTGGGCGGCGGGACTTTCGATATTTCCATTCTGGAAATAGGCGATGGCGTTTTCGAAGTCAAATCAACTAACGGCGACACTCACCTGGGTGGTGACGACTTAGACCAGCGACTGATCGAATGGATGATCGGCGAGTTCAAGAAAAAAGAAGGCATCGATTTAAAAAAGGATCCGATGGCGATGCAACGTCTGAAAGAAGCCGCCGAAAAAGCCAAAATCGAACTTTCTTCCAATATGGAAACAGAAATCAATCTGCCCTATATTACCGCCGGCGCCGCCGGTCCAATCCATCTGCTGGAAAAATTATCACGGGCTAAGTTAGAGACCCTGATCGATGACCTGATTGAGCGAACCCGTCGTCCCTGTGAACAAGCCTTGAAAGATGCCGGATTGACGCCGGAAAATATCGACGAGGTGATCCTGGTAGGCGGTTCGACCCGTATTCCCAAAGTTCAGCAATTAGTCAAAGAACTTTTCAAAAAGGAACCCAATAAAAGTGTCAACCCGGACGAAGTGGTGGCAATCGGAGCCGCTATTCAAGGCGGCGTATTAGGCGGCGAAGTGCACGACATTCTTCTGCTGGATGTTACTCCGCTTTCGCTCGGCATCGAGACACTCGGTGGTGTGGCTACCCGCTTGATTGAACGCAACACAACAATCCCGACCCGAAAAAGTGAAGTTTTTTCAACCGCAAGCGATAATCAGACCACGGTTGAAATCCATGTTTTACAAGGTGAACGCGCCATGGCCACTGACAATAAGAGCATCGGACGCTTTCATCTCGATGGAATCCCGCCAGCTCCGCGTGGAATTCCTCAGATCGAAGTCACATTCGATATCGATGCCAATGGTATTCTGAATGTCTCCGCTAAAGACAAAGCTACCGGCAAAGAGCAAAGTGTCCGTATTCAGACTTCCAGTGGTCTGAGCGATGACGAAAAAGAGAAAATGGTTAATGACGCCAAGATACATGAAGAAGAGGATCGCCGCCATAAAGAAGAAGTCGATACCCGTAACCAGATGGATGCCTTGATCTATCAGACCGAGAAAAATCTGAAAGAATACGGTGACAAACTTCAGCCGGAAGAGAAAGGCAAGTTGAATAATGCTCTCGAAGACCTGAAAAAAGCTCAGGGTGGCGGAGATATCAAAACGATGAAAAATGCGATCGAAAACATGAATCAAGCCTGGTCGGAAATTTCATCCAAGATGTATGAGCGAGTACGCACTGAAACACCGCCGCCCAATGCTGAGACAGGTCAGGAACCACCCAAGTCAGAATCGACCGATAAAAAAGATGAAGACATCCAGGATGCTGACTTCGAGGTGGTCGACGATAATAATAAGTAAGAATAATCATAGATAGGTGAAAAAGGGTGGCTTGCCACCCTTTTTTATTACTGGAAATTGAATGTGTAAAAGGTTTTGTTTTTTTGAGTAATAAAATCTAATTTTCACCGCTTTTTTGATTGGCGACGTACCCAAGCGGCTAAGGGAGCGGTCTGCAAAACCGTTATGCACCGGTTCAAATCCGGTCGTCGCCTCGCATATTTCTCAGCCGAAGTGGCGGAAATGGTAGACGCAAGGGACTTAAAATCCCTCGTTCCATAGGGACGTACCGGTTCGATTCCGGTCTTCGGCACAAACTTAAAAAACAAATACTAATAGGCGGATTTATTCCGCCTCTTTGTTATTCATTATTATCGCGTAAGGTTATTAAATAAGCACAACTATCAGCAGGTTTTACGGTAAGAAACAGGACGCTAAACATAATACTGACTTTTAAGTTCCTGTTGGTTTATTATTTTGTTTCTTAACATTTTAAACAGGAGGTGAACAAATGGAATTATTCGGTGCAGAATCTATCGAAACAATCGATATCAGATTGAAATCTAATCCGGAAATCCAGCGCCTGAAAATAATTATTGGTAAATTTGAATGTGTTGGATATATTTGAAACGGTTCAATGATTAATTTAACGTTCAATATTATTCCTAATATAATGCCCAGGAAGCGCGCCTTTTTTGACCGCGACTTTCTAAAGGAAATTGACCTGAATCTGTGTTCGAAAACAAATTAATGCTCTCTTATTCTTAATGGCTGATCAGTTTATTATGTCTTCCAAAGAAAATACGAAAGTGAATAATAAATGACTGATATTAGTAGTTCGCTTCCGGGATTAAAAGAGGTATTTGAAGACGATTTTAGAATAGGCGCCGCTCTTAATCTGGATCAGATTTATGGTCGTGATCATGAAGGCTTGGCGATTGTAGTAAAGCATTTTAACAGCATATCGCCTGAAAATATCCTGAAATGGGAAGAGGTTCATCCCGAACCGGATCGTTATGATTTCGAGGCGGCGGATCGTTATGTTGCATTAGGCGAGAAGCACAATATGCAGATAATCGGGCATTGTCTCGTCTGGTTTTTCCAAACGCCGGATTGGGTTTTTGTGGATAAATCCGGCAAACCGCTGGGACGCGAGGCCTTACTGGAGCGCATGCGTGATCATATTTTTACTGTAGTGGGTCGCTACAAAGGTCGCATTCACGGCTGGGACGTTGTCAACGAAGCCATTATGATGGATGGCTCCCTGCGGAAATGCGGCTGGCTCGACATCATTGGTGAAGATTACCTGGTCAAGGCTTTTGAATATGCCCGTGAAGCCGATCCTGACGCGGAGCTTTATTATAACGAATACGACACGGAGCATCCGATCAAACGCGAGGCGCTCATTCGTCTGATCCGCAGACTGCAGGATAGCGGCGTTCGCGTTGACGGCATCGGTACCCAGGGGCACTGGTTTCTGGACTATCCACCGATCGCTGATGTCGAAAAAACCATTGTCGAAATTTCGCAACTGAAAATTCCGCAAATGATCACTGAATTGGACGTCGGGGTGCTTCCATTTTATCCGGTAGATTCCAAGATGGTTGACCTTTCCGCTTTCGATCCGAAGACGCAGAAAAAGTATAATCCTTATCCCGATGGTCTGCCGGATGCTGTCCAGAAGAAGCTCGCTGAGCGCTACTCGGAATTGTTCGCAACGTTCCTGAAACATCGCGATAAAATCAGTCGGGTGACTTTTTGGGGAGTGCACGATAAACAAGCCTGGCGCAGTTATTTACCTATCCGGGGGCGGGCGGATTATCCGTTGTTGTTCGATCGTCAATGTCAGCCGAAACCGGCGCTGGGCGCGGTAATTAAAACAGCGTTGAGCCGAGAGACCGGATGAAAATGGAAGATGAAATTTATTTATATAAAATGAATGGAAGCTTAGACTTGACGAGCCGTAATTTTTTTACAGGATTCGCAATGTCAGTGTTGTGTAGAATTTATATCAGGAAGAATTGAAAAATGGAAAAGAAAAAAGATCTTGAAATTGTTGCCGCCGGGCATACCTGTCTGGACTTGATTCCAGCCTTCACGATTGAAGGAAAAGTTGACAAGATGACCGATGTCCTTGTCCCGGGAAAAATGATCAATATGGGCAAATGCGTCGTCGTGGGCGGCGGTCCCGTGACGAACGCCGGTGTCTCGATCCGGCGCTTAGGCGTAAAGACCGAACTGATCGGTAAAGTTGGAAATGATGATTTTGGTCATCAGATTCTCAACTGGTATGAAGAGCACGAAGGTCATTTTAAAGGCATTATAATGGTTGATGGCGAATCGACTTCTTATACTATCGCGATTTGCATTCCCGGAATCGATCGCTTTTATCTGCATCATTGCGGCGCCAATGACACTTTTGGCTATGATGACATGGATTTCGATCTGGTCGCTCGTTCGAAACTGATGCTGTTCGGTTATCCGCCGTGGATGCGCAAACTTTACGAAAATACCGGCGCCGAACTGACCAAAATCCTCAAAAAAACCAAAGAATTGAACACCACGACTGCTCTTGACCTTTCCCTGCCGGATGTGAATAGTTATGCCGGTCAAGTCGACTGGAAGGCAATTTTGACCGATTGGATTCCGCTGTCCGATATCATGGTGCCGAGCGCCGAGGAACTATTCTATTTTCTCTATAAAGATAAGTTTTTGCAAAAGAAAGCCAATCTCGGTCCCAAAGAGAGCGTTTTAGATCATATGACCGTAGAGGAAATATCCACCATGGGCGGCGACCTGATCCGCATGGGTGCGGCAATTGCCATGGTTAAATGCGGTAGTCGCGGACTTTATATCCGGACCGCCGGTCAGGAACGTCTGAAGAAAATGGGGTCAGCCGGATGCGCCGATCTCGAGAATTGGGCGGATCGCGAACTCTGGTTTCCGGTCTATAAAGAAGAAAAATTCGTTGGCGCCCTGGGCTCGGGTGACTCGGCGATTGCCGGATTCCTTTCGGCCTTTGTCTGGGGGCATTCCGTCGAGTCTTGTTTGCGCTATGCCAACGCCGCCGGTAGTATGAACGTTACCGTTCCGGATGGACTTACCTGGAATAAGGGATTCGAAGATCTTACCCGACGGATAAAGGCCGGCTGGGAAACCAAAGACATGCATATCGATACGCCCGGCTGGAAAAAAGATGGTCAGTTCTGGGTTGGAACGAATAATCACGGTAAATCGGAAAAATTATAATAATTAAATATTAGGAGATAAAAATGTCGAAAGTGAGAGAAGAATTTATCAAGAAAAAAATCGCCGGTATGACCTTGATCGAAAAAATCGGGCAGTTATTGACCTTTACCCGCCGCGGCACTATGTTGACTCCGAGCGGAATTGAACAGATTACCCGTTTGCATTGCGGCGGTCTTTGTCTTGAACCATATGCCCTTGAAACCTGTAAAAATCTGTACTGGGGCAATTCACAGATTGATAAGACCTTTAAAAGACCAAAGGACTATTTCACAATCGCCAATAATTACTTCAATGGTAAGACCTTTGGGATCAGCATTACACCCGAAGATTACACCAAAGATTTGAATCGCCTACAGCAGATCGCCCTGAGCAGACCATCCGGTATTCCTCTGCATATGACCATCGATTTCGAAGGCGATTTTAAAAATGATTATATGGCCGGCGGCATTCGTCAATTTCCCGGACCGATGGGCATGGCGGCGATCGGCGATGAAAAATTGACCTATGAAATTGGCGCTACTATCGCAAAAATGCTCACAGCGATCGGTGTTACCCAGATGTATTCACCAGTCTGTGATGTCAACACCAATCCCAGAAATCCGGAAATCGGCGTCAGGTCATTTGGCGACGATCCGGAAGTTTGCGCCCGCCACGCCGTGGCGCTGATTAAAGGCTTACAGGATTTCGGTATCGCGGCTACCGCCAAGCATTTCCCCGGCAGAGGCGATTCGGGAACCGACGCCCATGACGTACTGGAAGTGCTCAATCTCGATAAGAAAAGAATGCACGAAGTTGAGTTGGTGCCTTTTAAAGCGGCTATCGACGCCGGCGTCAGCGCTATCATGACCGGACACTCCGTATATCCGGCTTATGATGATAAATATCCAACAACCCTTTCTGCGAAAATCCTAACCGACCTGTTACGTGAAGAACTCGGCTTCAAAGGTGTGATTGTATCCGATGCAATCGGTATGGCGGCGATCCTTAAAAAATGGCCTTTGCCGCTGGCCTGCGCTATGGCGATTAAAGCCGGATGCGATACCATTCTGCTGAAAGCTGACGATGAATCCCGTTCACAGTGCTTCTTCGGGATTAAAATGGCCGTCGAGAGAGGCGAATTGACAGAAGCCCGAATCGATCAGTCGGTGGAACGACTCCTGAAGATGAAATATGATCAAGGCTTATTCGAAACCGCCGGGAAAAGAGAGCCCGAGAAAACCCGGACAATTACTACCGATAAAAAGGTCATTGACTTTTCCTGGGAAGTAGCCAGAAAAGCACTGATCGTCATGCGCGATGATAAAAAAATGTTACCGCTGAATCCCAAGCAGAAGATGCTGGTAATCGAACAGCGGATACCTTACGAATTTCTCGGCAAAGACCCCTATTGCCATACCCACATGTTCTGCGAAGCGATGGTCGAGCATAACCAGAATTTGATTTTAGCCGATACGGCTTTTTCAGCTTTTGAAGATGAAATCAAGGAATGCCTGGAATTGGCTAAACAGGCCGATCTGGTGGTAATGACCAACTATTATGCACGGATTGTCAAGACCGGTAACAATCAACTGCTGATCAAGAAGCTGAAAGAAGCCGGGCATAAAGTGGTTGTTGTTACTAATAATCCTTACGTAGAAGGGACAACTGCGGAAGCCGATGTGGTGGTCTGCAATTTCAGCGGCACGCCGGATTCTATCCGAATTTCGACCGATTTACTTTTTGGAAAAATCAAACCCTGTCCGACGACTAAACTACCGGTGAAATTAGGGAAACAGGAAACGGTTTCGGCTAAAGACCTGAAGGCGCCGAAAAAGCATCCGTTAAACCTTTCGTATTGTTAGTTAGTAGTAGCTACGAAGTATCTATGATCCAAAGAACAAAAACCGGGAAATCTGGCATGGAAAAAATCAAAATAAGTGATGTCTTTACCATATCTGGGAAGCAAATATCACGGATTTACGACGACAATAAAATGACCGTGCACCATCAGGGAATGTCAAAGACTCTGCAATTTCCGCAGACGATTGCCCTGATGGGTGCGCCCACCTGTTCAGTAGGAATATCGCCGCAAGGTTTGTATAACCGATTGAACAATGCCGGACGCTTGATCCTGCTGAATCAGAATGCCATTCAACTGGGTTCGGCGCCGTTCATTAAAATTGCGGCTGATCCGGATAGCGAAGACCAACGTGATGAATTTTACATGCTTACTGCCAAAGATCCGCGGGTTGTCGAAGGTCCGGACGACGTGCCGGCATTAAAGAACTACTATCATCCAGCAGTCAGCGAGGATATAGTATCTGTCTCGATTGCGACGCCACTGGCGGAAATGAAATTCAACCTGGGAAAAGTGACTCTGGTGCGTCGTTTTATATCACCCTTGCTATCCGGTAACGATCAAGCTCTCTTACCTGTCGGCGTCGAGGAATTCGAAATTGAAAATACTTCTGACAAATTACAGGAAGTGACCCTGGTTATTCCCAGACCAGCGCTGGTCAATCTTCAGGAAAAGGAACTAAAACCAACCGATCAGGATACAGTCTATATCTGCTCGGCGCCTATCAAAGGGCAGGTCCATAATGCCTTTGAATCCAGCGGACTTAAGGGCGTGGTGATGGGCAGTAAAGAATGTCAGGATCGCATGGTTATCGCCGTGCCAGAAGTGGCTGGCGTCGATATCGATACTCATCCTCACTTTTGTCTGAACCGGCTGAAGCAGGATTTGTTGCTTAATGATGACGGCAGTTTTTACGAGAAGCGGAATATCATTCCGTATCAGGATTATGGTGCCGCGATCAGTCTGCATTTTACACTGAGTCCGCAAGAGAAGATTGAAATCCCATTTGCAGTCGCACTGGATTTTCCACAACAGCGTTTTATCGATGGTAAAGAATTCGAGCGCAAATATGTTAAGCATTTCAAGGATAGAACTAGCCGAGCCATTGAGATGGTGCAAATTGCGTTGGATAATTACTCCGGGTGGCTGGAGCGAGCCCTGAATATTCAGAACCGGATTTATGAATTAATTCGCAAAAATCCGGCTTATCAGGATGATCCGGAAGGCGCCTTGCGAGTCACCCGCTTGATACTGAATGAATTTAGTTTTCCGCTGTCAAACGCCTGTGTCTGGATTGAGGATAAAAACGGCAACGAAACCGCCCGATTTCTGGAATGTTATGACTATGCCTATATCAATCCGTCCGACGTCGACTGGTATTCTATGGTAATGTTGATGCTGTTTCCCAAAATCGAGGAAGAACTCTGTCAGAGTTTCATCAATTCAATATTAGCCGAGGATCCTACTCTGCGCTTTTACCACCTGCATGCTTCCTTTACCGAAGCTCGTCAACATTTCGAGAAGTATCCGGAGGAATATGAAGATATTTCACTGACGCAGATCCGGGACGCCTTTAAAGTCAAAGGCAGTGTGGCGCATGATTTGGGCGCTCTGCCGAAAGGCCACGCCCTGCGCAATGTCAGCGATTACGCCTGGTATAACAATAACTACTGGGTTGATTTATTTCCAAAACTGGCGACGCGCGTTTTGCGAAACGTCAAATTTACCGGCAATCTAGGTTTTCTCAAGAAGAACTGGGAAACACTTAAATTCGGTTTCGACCATTTAGAAGAACTCGATTTTGATGGAGACGGAATTCCGGAAGGTAATCCCGGCGAAGTTAAAAACACCTTTGACAATTTGACATTATTTGGCGTGGACGCTTACGATGCAACCATTTTTATGGCGGGTTGCCGGGCGATGATCAGAATGGCTGAAATGATGAAGGACGAAACAGCTAAAAAACAATACCTGGAAATTTTTGATAAGGTTGCCGCCAAGTTCGAACAATTATGGAGAAATACGCAAAACAGTCAAGGTAAAAGGCTCCAGTATTATGTCACCTGCTTTGATCCTGAAACAGGGGAGACCAACACCGATGTCTGGGTGAATCAATTAGACGCTATCTGGGCTTTGATTGCTATGGGTGAAGAGCCTTTTATCCCACAAGAACGCGTTAAGCAGATTCTCAAGACCATATTTGACAATAATCGCACTTTTATGGGTTGGGCAATGTGTCGCACCGAAGACGGTGGAAAAGTCGAGTCAGAACAAGGCCAGGACGTTTACACTACTTCAAATTATGTGTTTGCGCAATTGCTTGATTATTATGGTCTGACGGAAGAAAGTAAAGAAGTTTACAAGGCTATGGACAAGGTGATCTTCGAATACGGCAATTCGTTGATCTCACCGGATAATCTGCGCGCCGAGCTGGAGCAGGAGAATGGCGAATCGGCGCCCGGACCGCATTATATCGTCGCCGCCTATCCCCGTCCAGGAGCCGTTCTGTCGCAGATTGTTCTGCAGTACATTAGAGAGATGCAGAAACAAACCAAAAGCACTCAGGTTGATTCGAAACCGTTACAGGAATTTGCGACTGCGTTGATGAAATAGGGGCTTTGATTAAACTGGAAAAATCACTAACGTTGAAAAAATTAATAATAGCGAAAGGTGCATCATGACAGAAAAAACCGGAGTACTTAATTTAAAAGAAAAAATCGGCTTTAGTCTGGGTGATACGGCTTCGAACCTATTTTTCCAGACATTTATTTTCTTTCTGCTATATTTTTATACGGATGTGTTTGGGATTCCCGCCTCATCGGTGGCGACGATTTTTCTAGTCGGCCGGATTTGGGATGCGGTAAATGACCCGCTAATGGGCGCATTAGCCGACCGTACTAATACGAAAATGGGGAAATTCCGACCGTATCTGCTTTACACCGCCTTGCCGTTTGGCATTTTAGGTTTTATAATGTTCATCACTCCGGATTTCAGCGTTCAGGGTAAAGTGATTTACGCTTTCGTCACATACAATCTGATGATGATGGTCTATACGGTTATCAACGTTCCGTACGCGGCCCTGATGGGTGTGATTTCACCTAATTCACAGGAGAGGACGGTCGTTTCGACTTTCCGCTTCGTAGCCGCATTCATTGGGCAATTCATTGTCCAGTTCGCGGTTTTGAAGCTTGTCGCTGTTTTCGGCAAGGGCAATGAAAATGTCGGCTGGCAGTGGACAATGGCTCTAATTTCAGCATTGTCAGTAGTGCTTTGGATAACGACATTCGCAACGACCAGGGAACGTGTCAAACCAGTTAAGCAAGAAAAGAATTCCTTTAAATATGATCTGGCTGATCTGGTCAGAAACAAACCCTGGGTCTTGATCGGCTTGGCGACGATTTTTCAATTGTTGTTTAATGTAATAAAGGGTGGAAGTATAGTTTATTACTTCAAATACTTTGTGCAGGATCAGGAGTTGACATTTTTTGGTAAAACCAGTACTTACTCTTACCAGGCTTTGACTCCGGTCTTTATGCTGGTTGGTACTGCGATGACAATTGTCGGATCGTTAGTCACCAGCTTTTTCAGTAAGCGATTCGGGAAAGCCAGAAGTTATTATGGTTGTTTAGGAATTTCAACCATATTCACCCTATTGTTCTTTGTTCTTAAACCGCAGGATGTCGTTTGGATGTTCACATTCCAGATTATCGCGTCTTTTGCGGTCGGGCCTTTCTCGGTTCTGCAATGGGCGATTTATACTGACACCGCCGATTATTCCGAATGGAAAACCGGTCGCCGCGCTACCGGTCTGATTATGGCGGTATCTTTATTCGCTTTGAAACTGGGCATTGCCCTCGGCGGAGCGATCCTGGCCTGGATTTTAGCTATTTACGGTTTTGAACCTAATGTAGCCCAATCCGCGCGGAGTCTAATGGGAATTCGTCTGGTAATGAGTATCTATCCTTCCATTGCCGGTACGATTGGGGTCCTGCTAATGGTTTTCTACCCGCTCAACAATAAGATGATGGCAAAAATCGAGGAAGATTTAGCGGCAAGACGGCAGAACAAAGGCGCCGAATAGAAACTCTGTCTTATATTTTTCCACCTGGGCATTGACTGATTCGATAAGTCATTACCCAGGTGGTGGTTTTAGAGGTAATAATTACAATTGATTGATTCAGATGCAAGAGATATTGCTTACGTATTCGCGATTATTGATTAATTTCTACCGCCTGGAATTAAGAATGGAGCTGTGATGAAGAAAATTGGTTTGGTGTTTGGTTTGACGCTCATGCTAAGTCTCTGCGGACGACAGGTTGGAATTCAATTCGAAAAAATGGATTTTAAATCTGCTCGCGAGAAAGCGCAGACGGAACAAAAACTGCTACTGACTTATTTCTGCACCGAATGGTGAGGCGCCTGCAGGCAGTTGGACCAGTTGGTTCACAAGGATAAAGAAGTTGGCGCTTATGTCAATGAACGTTTTGTCAGCGTCAAAGTCAACGGCGATAGTTTAGAGGGTAAACAACTGCGTGACAGATTTAAATATCCCGGTTATCCGACAACTATCATTATGACTTCGAACGGTGAGGAAATTGACCGGATTGTGGGCTTTAGCGGCAATAAAGATGAACATTTCCAGTTGTTAAAAGACTATGCCGAGGGGCGTAACACGCTCGGCGATTACCTTAAAATATTGGAAAATGAACCCAAAAACTTCGACTATAATTATGCTGTTCTGAGGAAATATAGCAGTCGCAATGATTATCAAAATATTAAAAAATATGCCGGGCTGATTCTGCAACTCGATCCGGAAAATAACCAAGGCAAGAAGACGGAGATGTCCTATCATCTGGCTTTTTCCGATTATAAAATTTCGGGTTTGATAAGTCCGATGCTGGATTTCACTGAAAATTGTAAGGATGAAGACTGGTTGGAAGCCGGATATAGTGAGATAATCCGTTATTATCAGAGAAAACCGGATCAGTCTCAGGTCATGGCGACTTACGAATCCGCTGTAAAGCGGCTTCAGCGCCCATCTTCGCTGATGAATTCTTATGCCTGGTATATTTTTCAGAACAAAATTGCGGATCGTTATTCGCGGGGAATAGAGGTCGCCCGACGAGCGGTTGAGCTATCACCTGACGCCGACCATATCTGGGACACATTAGCGCAACTGCTTTTCGCCGATGGACAGATTGACGAAGCGATTAAGGCCATGCAAAAGGCCGCCGAAATTGATCCAAAAGAAGAATCGTATCGGGACTTAGTAGCCCTCTATCTTAAGACTCGCACAAATTGAAATAGAATTCAGTCGATTGAGGATTAAATACTCTTATTCAGACGTTTCGGGAAGAGCAGAAGTGCTAACGATGATCTGCCAGAGGCGTTTTGCAATGATTGGCCAGGCGAACTCATTTTCAACGCGCAACCGGCCATACAATCCGAGATTCTTCCGATATTGAGGATTACATAAAAGTTTTTCAATGACGGCTGCAGTAGCATTAATATCGTCTGGAGGCACTAGCAGACCGGATTGATTGTGCGCAATTGCCTCTGGAACACCGCCGGTGTCACTGCCGATAACCGGAATCTGGCAGGCATTGGCTTCCAAAAAGCTGATTCCAAAACCTTCACTGTCGCCAACATCCTGCTTGGCATGACACACCATAATGAAACAATCGGAAAGATTAAGTAGGCCGGTGCGTTCGTCGTTATTCACCGGGCCGAGGAACCGGACGTGATTCGAAAGATTCTTATCAGCAGTTAAAGTCTTCAGGTGACCGATCCATTTTTCAGATCCGTTGCCAACAATCAGGTATAGTATGTCCGGATGTTTTTCGATAATCCGTGAAATCGCTTCAATAACGATGTCGTGACCTTTACGCGGGATGACACGCGCCAACGTTATTAAAACGAAAGTACTGTCGTTGATAGCGTAACGTAGGCGCAATCTCGCCACAGCCGGCGGTTCAAGTGGTTTTAACTGGCGGATGTCGGCGCCGTTATTGAGAACGGTTAGGTTGGGTAGTGGGTTTTTGCAAAGCGCTAAAATATGATTTTTTGTGAATTCGCTGACGGCGATGACTCCGTCCGAAGCTTGATAGGTTTGTTCCATTTTTAGACGACGTTTGTCGCTGGAATGATAAAGTCGGGTAACTTCTTTACCGTGTGCAATCGTGAATAAGTGGCAGTTATATTTGCTTTTCAAAGTCGATAATTTTTCGGCCAGAGACCATTTAGTGGCGATTATAATCGCTCCCGGGTGTTGCCGGACGAATTTTTTAATATGAAAATAAATATAGTATTTCCGGTATTTAGTCCATTTCCAGCCTGTCATTGAAACGATTGGATAAGATAGTGTTGTCGTTTTAACGTAGGTTCGTAATTGAGGATGTTTTTTAAGAAAAACGGTTACCCGGTTGCCGGGTATGAGACTTAACTCGGTCGCAATAGCCCGTGACCATTCGCCAATCCCGCCGTATTTGACGGGAGCGAGTTCCTCGGTTATCAGGCAGATGTCACGCATTGGATTCAATCCGCGCCAAAATGAACTGAGCGGCTTTTAGCGACGAAGGAATATCGGAAAGCGCAAAGTATTTCCCTATCCTTTGCTCCTGAATTTTGAAGAAAGATTTATCCTGAAGTGCCGAACGCAGTTTTTCTTCGAACTCATCAAACTTTTCCACAACCGGTCCCATTTCCCAAAAATAATAATCCGGATTATCTCGCCAGTTCACGTGGTGAGCATTCAGAAAAACAACCGGTCGGCGCCTTAACGCTACGAATTCATAGACCTGACTGCTGACGTCTCCGAGGTAAACATCCGCAATATTCAGATAAGACATATCGACACAACTGATGCTCCCCAAATCAATAAAAATATTAGGAGCCTTGTATTTTTCCAGATTGAGATCATAGCCGTGTTTGACTTTCCAGTGTTTCATTTGAATATGCGGAGCAAAAATCAGGTTATATACCTTGGATTCTGCAAAATAATCGAATACTTGTTTGCCCCAGGTTTTGAATGAATTCAGCCGGGGGTCCCAATGTGGCGTGTAGAGTACAATCGGGCGGTTGTTCGGAAATAAATTTTCCCGTGAGAATTTCACTTTATCGAGGTAATCGAATTTAGGATAACCGACAACGCTGATGTTTTCAGCCGCGGTTATTTTTTCGGCCAGAAGACGTTCGCGGTAATAATTGCCGGGAACCAGGATATGATCGAATGAGCCAATCGTTGGGCTGAAACTGTACTTGCGATCGCCGCAACCGTGATACTGGTAAAATACAACCGGAGTTTTAAGATTCAATCTTTTACAATGTTTGGAGGTCTCATGCGAGGTGCTGATAATAGCCCTGGCATTTTTCAAGAGACACACGGCCTTATTCATCATAGTTTTTGGCCGAGGATAGTTCTTTTTTTTAAAGTTAAGATATTTGAACCTGAAAGGTGGCGGCAGGGTAATAATCTGGCAGTTGACCTCGGGATAAATTGACCGGATTCTTTCCAGAAGCGATGTGTTTTGCGGAGTGCTGGAAAGCAACAGAATTTGATAGCGACTCTGCAGCCGGGCCAGTTCCATGGCGGTCATAGCCGTATGAAAAAGGTGATGGATTCCGTTGAAATAAAGGAAAACGATGGTCGGTTTAGTATTCATTAATGTGGTTTTCTATTAATTCTGATTTCATATTAGTAACTATTTCAATTTATCGAATACGGAATTTTTATCAATGAAAAAACAATTGCAATCGCAATTCGTTAGATAAGAGCGCCATATTCCGATAGATTTAACAAAAAAGTCGTTAATAACGTCAGATTTTATAAATTATGAAGTTTTTAGAAAGGATGTGATATGAGAGCCGTAATTCTGGCCGCCGGAGCCGCGCGTCGCCTGGCGCCCCTGACCGATTCGATCCCCAAATGCCTGATTAAAATCGGAGATAAATCCTTACTGGAGAACCAGCTGGATGCTTTGCAACGATATGGCGTTGATGAAACATTGATCGTCGTCGGCTATCTCAAAGAACAGATTATGGAAAAAATCGGTAGTCAGTATAAAACAATGAATATTTCCTACATCGAAAATCCGAATTACGCCACAACGAATACGGTTTATTCGCTCTGGTTGGCGCGCGAATATTTCGCCGGTCAGGATTTTTTCTATTTCAATGCCGATGTGCTGTTTCACTACAGCCTGATCGGAAAACTACTGGAAGTGCCCCATGAAACAGCGCTGGGCGTTGAAGTCAAACCGTGCGGCGAGGAAGAAGTCAAAGTGATTGTAAAAGCGGATCAGCGTATCGTCCGCATCGGCAAAAAACTCGATCCGACGGAATGTCTCGGTGAATTCGTCGGCATTGCAAAATTCGGCGCGTCCCTGACAACTGATTTTGCGACTGCATTGAAGGCTGTGATTGACGAAGGTTTACAGATGTCGTTCTTCGAAGCCGCGGTCGATCGCATTCTCGATAAGCATACG
This sequence comes from Fidelibacterota bacterium, assembly GCA_023229045.1. Taxonomy (GTDB): domain Bacteria; phylum Fidelibacterota; class UBA2242; order UBA2242; family UBA2242; genus JAGNGI01. Next base: position 8,393 of record JALOAB010000004.1, on the reverse strand, counting down.
ATGTATTCGGTAGATATCACCAAAATACCGGTTATTGAAATTGATTTTCCGGAAGACCTCGAGCGCGCCCGCAAACAAATCTATCCCAAAATCGTCAGTATCGATGAGTAGCCGCGAATCTCAAGTTTCATACTTCAAATTTCAAATTTCAAATTTGAATTTAGCAATTTACAATTTGCAATCTGAATTTTGCATTTTGTAATGATTACCGTACTTTTCCATCTGCATCATCTTTATTATCTGCCGCAATTCCTGCCGGTGGCGCAGGCTATGGAGCGCGATGGCAATTTTAAGGTTTTCTATTCGACAGTAATTGATAAGAGTCGTAACGATTATGGATGGACGTGCAAAATAATCGGTGATCTGGGCGGCAATTTTATTACGGCTGAGAGCGAAAAAGAGCGGATCGAGAAAATCCTAAAGCCGAATTTCGACGTTGTCGTCTTCGGGAAGAGCGGCGGCGCGGAGAAATATTGCAATCCGTCGGCGTTGGCGGTTTTGCTCTATCACGGGATCGGCGTAAAAAAATGCTACTATACCGATTATAATCCGCGCATCGACGTCCGCTACATTGAGAGTCAGTATCGCCTGGATGAATTGCGCAGACGCGGGATTATGACTGAACTGGTAGTTACCGGTTTCCCGAAGCTGGATCTGCTGGGGGATCGCACTGCCAGGGAACAATATTTTGAAAAGTACCGGTTACACAACAACAGACCGACGATTTTATATGCGCCAACCTTTTATCCGAGTTCGATCGAAGTATTCGGCGAAATCCTGGCGGAGCAGACACGCGACTTTAACCTGGTAGTCAAACTGCATCATTTTGCCTGGTTGATGAAAAAATATCATCATCAGCGCGAACTGTGGCAGGTATTAAGTCAGAAATATGAACATGTCCGACTAGTGCCAGTCGAGGAATACAATATCGTACCTTTCTTCTCCTGTAGCGATGTTCTTTTGACGGAAGCTTCCTCGACGGCTTTTGAATATCTGGCAACCGGGAAGCCGGTGATTGTTGCCGATTTCGTCAAATTGCGTTGGAAGCACCGACTTTTCCGGAAAAGCTTTGAACGCCGGCGTCTCGACGCGACGATCATCGACGAGCTCGATTTCGCTTATCATCTTGAAAAACCGCACGAATTAGGAAAAGTATTGCAAGCGGCTTTGAGCGACAGCCAAAATAAAAAGGCGTTAATCAGTCTCAAACGCGACCTGCTTCTGGGAAATGTAGACGGTAAAGCCGCCGCGCGAGTCATTATTGATTTAAAACAAAGATTGCAGGCGCGCCGGTGAGACGTTACCTGTTTTTTATCACTCAACCCTATTCAATCAGCGTCATCCGACAGCTGTATGAAGAAATTATACGCGGTGAGCGGGGCGAGTGCCTGATATTTGCGACGACCAGGGTTAAAGCTCTGATTGATTTCACCGCACCGTTGACCGATTCGATCCGGCAAGCGATTGAATTTCAGCCGGAGGTTGTATTCGTGCCGGGCAATCGATTTCATGATAAAATTCCCGGACTAAAGGTACAGATCTTTCACGGATTATGTGAAGAGAAAGGCGGACATTACAAAATCACCGGCTTTTACGATTTGTACTGCACGAGCGGACCCCTGATAACGGAAAAATTTCAGCAGTTAGCCGAGAAACACGGCTACTTTAAAGTCAAAGAAACCGGCTGGCCGAAAATCGATGCAATATTAGCTAAATATGACCGCGCCGAAATATGCCGGCGTCTGAATTTCGATCCACAGCGCAAAATCCTGTTATACGCTCCGACCTTCAGTCCGAAATTTAAATCCTCAAGTGAAATGATAAAGATGCTCAAAGATTTGCCACGCCGTGACGAACAATGGATCATCAAATTTCATGATCTGATGGCTAGCGAAGATCGTCAACGTTTTGAGCAACTGCCAGCGGATCAATTTCGAATTTACGGCGGACACGATAACACGCCGCTTTTGCAAATCGCCGATATCCTGATTTCGGATACTTCGTCGATTGTCTACGAGTTTATGATGTTGGATAAACCGGTGGTCACAATCGACGCCAAAGTCCGCCAGGATAAGGCGATCAACATCGATTCGGTTGCGAATCTGCGCGAGGCGATCGACCGTTCTCTGCAAAATCCACAGGAATATTCCGAAAACCGGCGCAAAACCCTCAACCTGATTCATCCGTATCGTGATCGATTAAACAGTCAGCGCGTTCTGAATGCGGTGGAAGAATTTTTGGATGATCCGGCTTCAATTCGATTAAAGAAAAAACCGCTCAATCTTTACCGGAAATATCAAGTCCGCCGCCAATTCGGAGTCTGGTTCTGAAGTGTGTTATCAGGATTTACAAGGCGAACGACTGACTAATACCCAAATTGCCCGGCTGAGTGACCGCAATTGGCTCAGAACTAACGCCCGTCGCATTTATAAAGATAAAATCAATTTACTGGCTGAAATCGATTTGGAAATTAACGGGATTAGCCAACCGGTGGTGATTAAGTGGTTTGGCTGGCGCAACCGCATCTCATACTGGCTGAGTCCGGTCATGCGTTCACGCGCTAAAAAATCCTGGGACGCCGCATTAAATCTGCTGAGAAACGGGATTCAAACTCCCGCGCCGTTGACGGTTTACACTCTTCGTCGTTGCGGATTCATCCGGTGTAATTTCCTGCTGACCAAAAAAGTCGGGAATTATACTTTGGCGCGTCGTTGGTTGAGAGATGAGAACGCCACCAATGACGAAAAAATCACTATAGTCGAGACAATTGCCGTAATGATCGGAAAAATGCATCAGTCCGGCTTGGTGCATTATGATCTGACGCCGGGAAATTTTCTGGTTAGCAATGACAATCCAGCCAATGTCATATTGATCGACCTTAATCGCATGAAGCGTCGCATCGTTCTTAGTCGCAGATTGAAAATGTACGACATAGCCAAATTGAATTTGTGTACCTGCGGGCTTAATAAAGAGCACGCCAGTTGTCTGTGGTCGATATTTCTTGAAAAATATGATCAAACAAATTTCGCGCAGAATAGAATAGCCTTGCGTTCGGCAATCCGCCGTCGTAAAATTCACCATTCGGTAAAATCGATGCGTAAACCGTCTAACCATAAAAATACCCAACTTTTTTGAAATTAAAATTAGTCAGATATTTCTTCTTCGTCGGCTTGCTCGGTATCGCTTCCTTAACAATGGCGCAGAGCCGGCTAATCAGCCGTTTCCCGGTGGGTGAAGAATTGACCTATTCGGTTTGGTTTAACTTTATGAAAGTTGGCCATTCGATTATGACCATTAAAGCTATTGAATCTATCGATGGTTTTCCGGTTTATCATATCGAATCGATAACCGAGACCGGGGCGGTATTCGATAAAATCTATCGAGTCAACGATCGGGTAAATTCCTGGATCGACCTGAATGGATTATTTTCGCGGCGCTATGAAAAACGCCTGCGGGAAGGGAAGTACCGCAAGGATTACCGGGCGCATTTTGATTATAATGAGAAAAAAGCCTATACTTCCCGCGATACCCTGGCGATTTCCGGTAAAGTGCACGATGCGCTCTCGGTGATTTATTGCATGCGCGCGGAATACTTATTCCCCGGTCGGATTATAAGACTAAATAATTTTGACAACGATAAATTTCGCCTATTCAATGTAGTGGTGCGCGAGGTAGAGTCGCTGAAAGTACCGGCTGGTAAATTTCAATGCTTTGTACTGGAACCGTACGCTGAGGAAGGAAAATTGTTTAAAAATCAGAATAAAATGACGATTTATTTGAGTGCCGACGAACTTCGTCTGCCGATAATGATCGATAATGAAGCCAGTTTCGGGCGGATGATTTTTAAACTCGAGAAGCGCACCCTTCGCCAGAAATAAAATCTCTTAATACCATTACCATTTCAGGGCTGTGAGTGCGACTGTTGGTTTCCAGATCGAAATAGCGGCTGTCAGGCAGGAGTTCATGAATTCGGCGGATATTGTCCTGAGAATGCAGGTTGTCGTGCGATGCGCTGAAAATGAGCGTCGGCACTTGAATCTCCGCTAAGCGTTCCCAGATCGTGTATTTTGCGAGAGCCAGAGCGGCTTTTTTCAATTTATACGGATCGGCGTTGTCAATATTGTCACAATATTTTTTATACTGGGCTTGATCCTTATCCGGATTCAGCCGGAACCGGCGCAGATACCATTTAATCACAGGTTTAAACGCTAAATATATCGCGGGCGGAAAGCATCTCACTACCTTCAGCCAACCGTGCGGAATGTAGAATTCAGCATTGATGCCGATCAGCGCCAGGAATCGCGGGCGTTGTTTCAGGAAACGAAAACCGTCAACAATAGCTGTGGCGCCCAATGAGCTTCCGCATAGAATATAATTATCCTCAGTTAAATCGAGTTGCTCGATTATCACCGCCAGGTCGCGGGCGCAATCTTCGACGCGGTACTTTACCCGACCGGCAACTACGGCGGATTTTTTCTCACGGGTTTCAATATAATGAATCGTGAAGTCGCGACTCATATCAAGCAGAACACTCTTCCAGGCTGACATCAGTGAAATCCAACCCGGTAGGAACACTATCGCTGGTTTGTTTTCTGATGCGGCTGATTGAAAAGTAATTACCTGGAGGCTGACATGCTCGTTGACTTTGATGTGACGCCGTAGATAAGTAGCCGATTCGGCGCAGAACTCCTGTAAGTGGTCGTCGGTCAAGTCCAATTACTTATTTTGACTGTTCATCATCGCGTACCACTTTCGATTCTGCTTATAGAGCATTTTGAAAGCTTTGAATTGCCGATCGTAAAGTTGACGATTTTCCGGATTAGGGTAAAATGTTTTCCTGATTTTAATGTATTTGGCGATGTCTTCGAAGGTTTTGATATAGCCGAGCGACCAGCTGGCCAGGAGAGCGACGCCCCGGCCGGCGGCCTGCTGAGGATCGCTGACCTGATTGATGGGACGGTTCATGACGTCAGCCATAATCTGGCACCAGACCTCACTCATCGCGCCGCCGCCGACGATATTCAATGTTTGCACCGGCTTGAAGAGTTTTTCCATGGTTTCCATCGCCCAGCGGGCATTCATGGCGATGCCTTCGAAAACCGCGCGGATAATATGATCGCGGGTTTGACTCAGACCAAGATTGTAAAGTCCACCGCGCAAGGTATCGTCGTTCAGCGGGCAACGTTCGCCGGCTAACCATGGAGTAAAGATCAGACCATCCGCGCCAGGTTTAACTCTCTGAACCAGTATGTCGAGAATTTGATAGATTTTATCGACCTTATGTTCTTCCCTCAATTTTTCCGAATGATAGATGACCTTTTGCTTAACCCATTCGAGGCAGATACCCATAGTATCCTGTGTGCCGATTCCGAGATAATATTTTTGCGGAAAGGCGCTTCCGATGCAACCCGCGTAATGTGCCAGATCGATTTTACGTTTGGTAAAATGACCCGCCACACCGCCACTGGTGCCGATGCGTACATGCAATTGTCCGTTTTCAATCGCACCGGAACCGAGCGCGGAGGCCGAAATATCACCGGCGCCAGTGATGACGGGTGTGCCTGGCAGAAGACCCGTGAGCCGGGCGGCTTCTTCCGTAATTGTTCCGGCGATTGCGCCGCTTTCTTTGACTTCGGGTAATTTGTTGATATCGATGCCGGCCATCTTGCAGAGTCGCTTATTCCAGCAGTTACGGCGATGACGGGTGTCCATCAACCACCAGACGACCGCCAGATCGGTTGATTTGACGTAATTGCCGGTCAACAAGTAAATAATAAAATCTTTCGGATCCAGATATTTATAAGTTGCGGCGCAGATTTCGGGCTCGTGTTTTTCAAGCCAGAGAATTTTTCCGATAATATCTTTTCCCGCCAGACCCGGAGAACCTCCCGTAATAGTCAGGAATTTTATAAGGCGGAAAATATTATAGCCCATAATGCGCGGCTGGGTCCAGATGCGATCGCGCATGATATCGCCGGCGCGGGTGTCGACCCACGAAATCGCCCGGCGGAGCGGCTTGCCGTCCTTGTCAACCAACACTAAACCCTGCATTTGGGAAGAGAATGCCACTCCGACGATGTCCTGGGGATTCACTTTGGTTTTTTCGATAACGGCTAATGAAGTTTCGCAGACTGCGTCCCACCAATCATAAGGCTCCTGTTCGGCAAAACCGGGTTTTGGAACATATAATTGATACTCTTTTTTAGTCGAATCGATAATCTCGCCGTAGACGGTTACCAGCATCGCCTTATTAGAGCTGGTGCCCATATCGTGCGCTAATATAAATTTTTCAGACATAAATGAAATCCCTCGTCTAAAACAGATTTAAAATCAGGAAAAATGATAAATTTTCGCTATACAAGTACTATATCAATTACTCAGTAAAAACCCAAACCAAACGCCCGAATATATTGATAAAATACTATTCCTGCAACAAACTTTTATCGGCGAGGAGAGAAGTTTGTTGCATTATCTGGAAATGTTCGTTATTCGTAAATCGTAAAGCGTGATGAGAATCCAAAGCCTCAACGATATTTTTTAATGCCTCAATGACTTAATGACTACAAATGATCCGTCAAGAGCCAGTCAAAGCCTGATTGTTAACCGGACTTCGCTTTGCTCAGCAATTGAAAAACTATTGAATGACTATTGTATGACAATGAATGACGCCGCCGAAGGCGGCTAATGACCTTAAATGACCCGTCTCACCAGCGACTCCTATCGGAGCAACTCGCAACCCGTAACTCGCCTGCCTGAATGACTGTGTCTTCAGTCGGGCAGGCCTGCCTTTTACGCTAACGCGTAAAACTCGGGCTGGCAACTCGTAACTCGCAACTCGTAACTCGTAACTCGTAACTCGTAACTAAAAAAAGTAGCGGTGGTGGGATTTGAACCTACGACACACGGCTTATGAAGCCGCTGCTCTTACCACTGAGCTACACCGCCATATCAAAAAAAGCGGTCAAATTTAAGCAATGACTGGCAAGGATACAAATTGGATGATTACTTGGTCGCGTGTTAATTTTTGATTACATTGCGAACGCTTGATTATGAGGTTTATATGAACAATACAATCTTAATTCAAAATCCACTAATCTGCGCCCCAATGACCGGTGAGTGTCCGCCAAACGGCGAAATCAAGACCTTTCGGGGCGGGCACATTTTAATCGAAAACGGGCGCATCGAATCGATCGGCGAATTACCTTTTAGCGGTGTGGCGGATGTAATAATCAATGCCAGCCGGATGGTAGTCTTACCGGGGCTGGTCAATACCCATCACCATTTTTTCCAAACCCTAACGCGTAATATATTTGCTACCGAAAGCGCTCCCCTGTTTGATTGGTTGACCACCAATTATGAAATCTGGGCGGGCGTGACTGATGCGGCTATCCAGGTCAGCACCCAGGTCGCGGTGGCCGAACTGCTCAAAACCGGCTGTACGACCACCTCCGATCACCTGTACCTTTATCCCAGACAAAGCGGGACGGACTTACTGGATATCGCAATTTCTTCGGCGCGCGCCATGGGAATTCGCTTTCAACCCACCCGCGGTTCGATGTCGCTCGGTCAGACAGAGGGTGGTTTGCCGCCGGATAGCGTTATTCAGAATGAAAATGAAATTGTGACCGATATTCGTCGAATTGTAAAATTGTATCATGATGATTCGCCGGGTGCGATGACACGCATCGCGCTGGCGCCCTGCTCGCCTTTTTCGGTCACAGCCGAGTTGATGCGGATGGCGGTGAAATTGGCTGACGAATACAATTTGCAAATCCATACCCATCTGGCAGAAACGCTCGATGAGGAAAAATTCTGTATCGAGAAGTATGGTTTGCGACCCTTTGCATTGCTGAAAAGTCTGGACTGGATTCGGCCAAACGCCTGGTTTGCGCATTCAATTCACCTGAATGATGAGGAAATTGCCGAAATGGGCTCTGTCGGTTGCGGTATGACGCATTGTCCGACTTCCAATATGCGCCTGGGTTCCGGGATTGCGCGTATTCGTGAAATGCAAAATGCGGGGGTGAATGTCAGTCTCGGAGTGGACGGCTCGGCCTCGAACGATACCTCGAATATGTTGCTGGAATTGCGCAATGCAATGTTACTTTCGCGCCTGCGCGAAAAGGAAAACTGGCTGACGGCTGACGAGATTCTATGGTTCGCAACGCGCGGCGGCGCGGCGGTGCTGGGTCGCGATGACATCGGGCAATTGGCGGAAGGCAAGTGCGCCGACCTGATATTGGTTTCGCTGGATCGGCTGGAATTGGCCGGCGCGCAACATGATCCGCTGGCGGCTTTAATTTTCACGGCTTTATTATCGCCGGTCGATTATGTCATTGTCAACGGTAATATCGTTGTAAAAAATGGTTCGCTGACCAGCTGTAACGAAAAGC
>JALOAB010000120.1 GCA_023229045.1 Fidelibacterota bacterium | reverse complement strand
AAAATTATTATCACCGGAATTGTCCAGGGCGTCGGCTTCCGACCCTTCATCTACAATCTGGCGCGCGACCTGCAACTCACCGGCTACGTACAAAATGACTCCCACGGCGTGACAATCGTCGTGCAGGGCGCATCGCAAAAAATCGCGCGGTTTGCCGAAATTATCCAAAATTCGCCGCCGTCCCATAGCCGGATTGAACGGTTTGAGACAGCTGAATTCATTACCGCTGAAAAATTCATCGACTTCAAAATTGCCGCCAGCCGTGCCGAATCGCAGAAAAGCGCCCGGATTGCGCCCGATCTGGATGTCTGTCCGGATTGCCGGCGCGAAATGTTCGATCCCGGCGATCGGCGCTATCTCTATCCCTTTATCAATTGCACCAATTGCGGCCCGCGCTTTACCATTATTCAGGATGTGCCGTACGACCGCCCGCTGACGACTATGCGCGAATTTCAAATGTGTCCGGAGTGTCAGCGCGAGTACGACGATCCCCAACATCGCCGTTTTCACGCCCAGCCGAATGCCTGTCCGGTTTGCGGTCCGCGACTGCAACTGCTCGATAATCAGGGGCGCGAACTGCTGACCGGAGGCTCTGCCGCCGCCAATCACGCCGTTTTCGAAAAAATTACCGAACTCCTGCATGCTGGAAAGATTTTGGCTGTCAAGGGTATCGGCGGTTTTCATTTAGCCTGCGACGCCCGCAATGACGAGGCGGTGACGACTCTGCGTCGTCGCAAATATCGCGAGGACAAGCCGTTCGCGGTCATGTTCGCGTATCTGGCGGACATTGCCGAATATTGTGAAGTTAGTGGGGAAGAGACACGCCTTCTGATTTCCACGCCGCACCCGATAGTTTTACTGCGTAAATCCTCCGGTCGGGATATCGCCCCGGCGGTCGCGCCCGGCAATCATTACCTCGGTTGTTTCCTGCCGTACACGCCTTTGCATTACCTGCTCATGCACTTTTTCCCGCATCCGCTCGTGCTGACCAGCGGCAATCTCAGCGACGAGCCGATCGCCTACCGGAATGATGACGCCCTGACCCGGCTTTCCGCGATTGCCGATTATTTTTTATTACATAATAGGAAAATTCACATTAGGTGCGACGACTCGGTCGATCGGATTGCGACCGGACGTCGTCGGTATCCGCTTCGTCGTGCGCGCGGATATGCCCCGAGCAGTATCCCCGTGCGAGTTCCGTTTGTCAAACCGCTTTTAGCTTGCGGACCGGAGCAGAAAAATACCTTTGCCCTAGCGAAAAACGACCGCGTCTATCTCAGCCAGCATATCGGCGATTTGGTGAATTATGAAGTTCTACATTCGCTCGAAACCGGCGTTAGCCATTTTAAAAACCTGTTCGACATTGAGCCGGAAGTCGTTGCCTATGACCTGCATCCGGATTATCTGTCGACGAAATATGCGCTCGCATATCCCACGCGGACGCCATCCGGTCATCCGGTCATTAAAATCGGTGTTCAACATCATCACGCCCATGCTGTTGCCTGTTTAGCTGAGAACAACGTTGACGAACCGGCGCTGGCTATCGTACTGGACGGCACCGGCTACGGCGTGGACGGTACGATCTGGGGCGGCGAGATCCTGCGGGTTGAAGCGCAAATCTTTGAACGGCTGGGACATTTGCGACCGGCGCGTCTGCCCGGCGGCGCCGCCGCCATAAAAAATCCCTGGCAGATGGCGCTCAGCTACCTGTATGAAACTTTTGGGGTGGAGATTCCCACCCGGAAGTTGCCGTTTCTGCAGAAAATCCCTTCGGATCAGATTGCCATTGTCCTCAATTTGCTGAAGTCCGGATTCAATTCGCCGCTGACGACTTCCTGCGGGCGTTTGTTCGATAGTGTTGCCGCCTTAGCCGGTTTGCGCAATCAGGTCAATTACGAAGGGCAAGCCGCTGTCGAATTCGAACAGTGCATCGATGCTGAGAATTCAGTCGCTTATGACTTTGAGATTGAAACCGAAAACGATAGATTTAGTATCGATTGGCGTAAAATGATCAGACAGGTTGTTGAAGATATCGAACGAAAGGTGGAACTGAGCTTGATCGCCATGAAATTTCATAACGGCCTGGCGCATATTCTCCTGCAAGCCGCCTTGAGATCCTGCGAATTGACCGGTCTGTCAATCGTGGCGCTCAGCGGTGGGGTTTTCATGAATATTTACCTGTTGACGCGCCTGTCACGCTTGCTCGAAGAACAGCAGTTTAAAGTTTTGACGCATCAATTGACGCCTTGCAACGACGGCGGGATCGCCCTTGGCCAAGGCGTCATCGCCAACGCCATTATCCAAAATCAAGCAGAGTAGTTCCATGTGCCTCGCCGTCCCGATGAAAATTATCGAAATCAACGGAACCCGCGCCCGAGCCGAAGTCGGTGGTGTGCTTTACAATGCCAATATCGATTTCCTGCCTGATCTGCAAGTTGGTGATTACATCATCGTGCATGCCGGCTTTGCGATCGAGAAGCTGGACGAAGCCGTGGCGCTCGAGAATCTGGCCGCCTGGCAGGAAGTTGCCGACGATTTACAAACGAATCAACGAAAGCGACCGGCATGATAAAATTCATCGACGAATATCGCGATCCGCAATTGATTGCCAGGGCCGCCGCGCAAATCAGGGAAATCACTCCGGAACGGAATATCAATTTGATGGAAGTCTGCGGTGGGCATACGATTACCATTTTCAAATATGGTCTGAAAAAACTTCTGCCGGATAATATCAATCTGATCAGCGGACCGGGTTGCCCGGTGTGTGTGACCGATACTGAATTCATTGATCGGGCGATTGCGTTGGCGAAAATGCCTAATGTTATTGTAACGACTTTCGGCGATATGGTGCGGGTGCCGGGTAGTCGCGGCAGTCTGCAATCCACAAAAGCCGAAGGCGCCGATGTGCGTACCTGCTATTCACCAATGGAAGTTTTAGAAATAGCTACAGGGAATCCCGAAAAGGAAGTCGTTTTCATTGGGATTGGCTTTGAGACGACTGCTCCGACTACCGCGGCGGCGATTCAAACCGCCAAAGCGCGTTCGATTGGGAATTTCTCGGTATTAGCGACTCACAAGACTATGCCCATGGCGATGAAAACTCTGCTGGATGCCGGTGAAATTACCCTGCATGGTTTCATCTGTCCGGGACACGTTACAACTATCACCGGTCCGGAAATTTATCAGTTCATCGCCGACGAATATAAGATTCCATGCGTCGTGGCTGGTTTTGAACCGCTCGATATGCTCGAAGCAATTTTCATGCTGGTCAAGCAAATTGCCGAAAACCAAGCACAAGTCGAGAATCAGTATCGCCGCGCGGTCAAACCCGGCGGCAACCGCAAAGCCCTGGAAATCATGATGGAAGTTTTCGCACCGTGTGATTCGACCTGGCGCGGGCTGGGTAACATTCCCGATAGCGGACTGCGCATTCGGGATAGGTATCACGACTGGGACGCAACGAAAAAATTCCAGGTTGATATTATACCGTCCCGGCAAAATCCCGCTTGCATCTGCGGCGCTATCATGCGTGGGGTGAGAGTACCACCGGATTGTAGGTTATTCGGCAAAGTTTGCACACCGGAAAATCCGCAGGGCGCCTGTATGGTCAGCGCCGAAGGCGCCTGCGCGACGTACTTTGTTTATGGAGAGAGATTGTAGGTTGCCTGCCCGACTGACTTGGTCAGGCGGGGAGATTGAAGATTGAAGATTGAAGGTTGAAGATTTGAGATTGAAGATTGAAGATTGAAGATTGAAGATTGAAGATTGAAGATATCAAATACCAGATTTTAAAATTTAATTTCAAATTGGGTACCAATCAACTTCGTTGAGATATTTTTTTCTGTTTATAAGTAAATCATGTAAATCCTGTTAATCCTGTCAAAAAACAAGTCAATCTTGCCTGCCCGAATGTCCCGGTAGTTACAGACGGGCGGGTTATTCTTGTCTAAGGCTTTTTCGCGGAGAGGGAGGGATTCGAACCCCCGTTCCGATGCAATCGAAAAACGGTTTTCAAGACCGCCGCATTCAACCGCTCTGCCACCTCTCCAAAAAGCGGTCGTAATTTACATCGCTAAGTAAAAGAATAAAAAATAAAAAGGAAAAATGTGAAGTCTGTAATTATTTAAAAATCTTATCATTTCAATTACTATTTGTGAGAGGGAGGGATTCCTCCGGAGGAGTTCTCCAAAGGAGTCCTACGTGACCTACGGAAGAACCCCCGTTCCGATGCAATCGAAAAACGGTTTTCAAGACCGCCGCATTCAACCGCTCTGCCACCTCTCCAAAAAGCGCGGCTAATTTAATTACATTTGACCGGTAAAGCCAAAAGAAGTTTCTGGGGTAAAGCTACACAGAGTTTCACGGAGGGAACACACCCACCTGACAGAGTCAGTCGGGCAGGGAATACCGCGGAAAATTTCTTAATTCTCAAAAGTACTTATAAGCACTTAAAAAAAACTACACCAGTTCGCAACTTACTTCATTCGACAAAAGTAACGCCATCCAAATTGCGGAAATGCTCATCCTGAGTTAATATATTCGCATTATTTAAACGGGAAGTTGCCAGGATTATACTATCCGCCATTGGGAGTTGGTGCTCGAGACTTAATTTAGCCGCTAGAAGCACAACGGTTTGATCAACAGGAATAACCTTGCTTTGTTTCATCGAAGCCGCCACGGTGAGCGCCTGCTGTTCGCCATTTTCACGCAGAATGACTTTAAAGACTTCGTAAAGACAAATCACCGGTACCAGCAAATTCCGGGTATCTTCCAATGCCTCAGCGTAACGAGTCGCATATTTACCATTTTTCAGGTATTCTAACCAACCGCAAGAATCGACTATGTTCACAGTCGGTCATCCTCACGCTCAATATTGGTATTTGAATTTTTCAGGATACCCCGTAATTCAGAAATTCCCACAACCGGGATGAATTCAATCCGACCATTATAATCGATAACTTCCATTTTTTGCCCGACCTTGAGATTTAAACGCTTGCGGACGTTTTGAGGAATAACGACTTGAAATTTTGGTGAGATTGTGACTGTTTCCATACGCATACTCCATCGATAATATCAACGTAGGAAATATAAGCTATCGATAGATTAAGAGCAATATGCCTGTTAGCATAGTTACACAGAGTTTCACGGAGGGCACACTGGGTACCGCGGAAAAATTCTTTATTCTTAAAAGCACTTATAAGTACTTTTAAGCACTTAAGAACACACTATGTCGCAATTTTTTAATACTCTTTAGCGAAATGCACTTCCGCGAAAGTCGGCCGGACGGGTGAACATTTTCCCGGCGTCATTTTCTCGACGGTGCGTTGCAGGCTGGCGAGTTTATCGACGGTAATGGTATAAGTTTGATAGGCTTCTTCGACCTTGCCGCGGATGACGAAGAGTGTTTCCCAGTTCAACAGGTCGCCGAACTCCTTGTACGCTTCCGGGAACATGACGCATTCGAAAATGGCAGTCTCGTCCTCAAAGGTCACAAATTCCATCGGGTCGTGTTGTTTGGTGACGGCGACCTTGCGCGTGATGTAAACGCCCAGCAGATTGACCGTCTGCCCGACGTACCGCTCCAGGTCGCAGGCTTTTTTTACTTTGCTGTCGAAGACCGGCAGGTAACGTTCTAATGGATGTTCCGAGATTGGGAAGCCGAAGGATTCGATTTCGAGGGTCAGTTTTTCCAGCCGGGCAATTGGCTGGCGGTCAGCCGGCGGTGGCAACGGACGCCGATCGCCTTTCTGCAGGTAATAGCTGGCGACCTTGAAGGCGATTGCGCGATGGGAGAGTTGTGGTTCAAATTCGGTGAAACAGCCGGCATTGGTCAGAGCCATAGCGTCGGCCAAATCGAGATCGACCCGTTGCAGAAAATCTTCGAGATCTATAAAATCGCTGGTCTTGCGTTCGTTCAGAATCACTTCGACAGCTTTGTCCTGCAGGTTGCGAATTGCCATGAAGCCCATGCGGATTTTGTCGCGTCGCCCGCGATATTCCTTCCAACTGCGATTGATATGCGGCGGCAGGATTTGAATGTCCCAGCGACGGGCTTCGCTCAGATAGGCGTAAGCCGAGTAGTAGCCGCCTTGGTTGGAAATCACCGCGGCCAGAAATTCCGCCGGGAAGTGGGCTTTCAGGTAAGCGCAGGTGAACGAGAGCATGGCATACGAAGCCGAATGCGGTTTGCAGAACGAATAACCCGAGAAGGATTCGATCATTTCCCAGAGCGTTTCAGCCAATTTCTGCGAATAGCCGCGCGTCAGCGCACCGTTGATGAATTTCCGTTTCCAGATCGGAACCAGATGCGCCAGCGCCGGACGCGAAATGACTTTGCGAACGTAATCCGAGTCGGCGTAACCAAACCCGGCAATTTCGCGCGCCACCATCGAAACCTGTTCTTCGTAAACCATGATGCCGTAGCTTTCCTCCAGACATTTCAGGTCGGGATGCAGAAGTTGCCAGGGCTGGCCGTGAATCCGTTCCAGCATGAGATTGATAAAGCGGTTGGCGGCGGGGCGGATGATCGAGGAATAGATCACGACGTGCTCGAAGTCAACCCGCCCGGCCTTTTTCAGAAGCAGACGCGTAGCCGGACTCTCGATGTAAAAAATGCCCATCGTGCGGCCGCTTTGCATCAAATCCTGCGTAGCCGGATCGCCGACCGGCTGGATTTTATGATAGTTCATAAATTCACTGCGGTACAGGCCGATTTGCTTCAAAGTATCGCGCACGACGGCCAGTGAACGGTTGCCGAGAATGTCGATCTTTAGCAGGCCGGAATCCTCGACCTGGTCTTTTTCCCATTCGACGATCTGGACGCCTTTGGTGGCCAT